>NZ_JBBPCC010000040.1:0-33502 GCF_038070315.1 Paenibacillus filicis
GTAGTCTTTTCGATCCGAAGGTCGAAATGACTACAAGGTTTGTTCGACTTGCTCAAAAGTAATGCTAGCGAGAATTTTCATTCTCTATTTAACACTCACTCGTTGTTCAGTTTTCAAAGGGCAATTGGTTTTCATTCGCCGTTTTTCGACTTCGTTTTTACCTTCCGTCGAAAGCAGCTTTTATACTTTATCACATCTTCACATCACAATGCAAGAGTTTTTTTATTTCTTTTCTCTCATTTCTTGTGTGCCCCGAAGCGACAAGATGTAATATATCAAATCGTAGAGAGGAATGCAAGTGTTTTTTTCAAAAAAGATTTTATGAAAGAAAAAGAGCACGGCTCAAGTAACAAGCCGCACTCTACTCTAACCAATAATTACTCTCCCTGGCGCTCACGCATCAATGGGAAGAGCAGCACGTCACGGATCGAAGGAGCATCTGTCAGCAGCATGACCAGACGGTCTACTCCGATGCCTAGTCCGCCTGTAGGCGGCATCCCGTATTCAAGCGCACGGATGAAATCATCATCCATCTCATGAGCTTCGTCATTGCCCTGCTCCTTCTCGACAAGCTGCGCTTCAAAGCGCTGGCGCTGATCGATCGGATCATTCAGCTCGCTGAAGGCATTGGCATGCTCACGGGCCACGACAAACAGCTCAAACCGGTCCGTAAAGCGCGGGTCGGTCTCGCTTTTCTTCGCCAGCGGCGAGATAGCCACCGGGTGCCCTGTAATGAAGGTTGGCTGAATAAGTGTTTCTTCAACAAAGGTCTCAAAGAATTGGTTGACGATATGACCGTACGTCATCGTAGGCTCTACCTGCACTTTATGCTCCTTGGCTAGACGATGGGCCTCTTCATCGCTCATTTCTACGCTAAAATCTACGCCAACGACTTCCTTAATCGCATCTACCATCGTCACACGGCGCCAAGATGGCGACAAGTCGATCTCTTGACCCTGGTACATGATCTTGGTCGTGCCGAGCACTTCCTGCGCGATATGCGCGATCATTTCCTCGGTAAGCTTCATAATATCGTGGTAATCGGCATACGCCTCATACAGCTCGATCATGGTGAACTCGGGATTATGACGAGTCGAGATGCCCTCATTCCGGTAAACGCGGCCGATCTCGTACACCTTCTCCATACCGCCCACGATCAAGCGCTTGAGATGCAGCTCGATGGCGATCCGCATATACAACTGCATGTCCAAGGCATTATGATGCGTGATGAACGGACGGGCCGCAGCTCCTCCCGCAATCGCATGAAGTGTCGGCGTCTCCACTTCCAGATATCCACGGGCATCCAGGTAACGGCGCATCGATTGAATGATCTTGGAACGGGTAATAAACGTTTGCTGTACATCCTGGTTCATGATCAGGTCGACGTAGCGCTGGCGGTAACGCAGCTCAACATCCTTCAGGCCGTGATACTTCTCCGGTAGCGGCAGCAGCGACTTGGACATGACTGTCACGGAGTCGGCCTTAATCGAGAGCTCTCCCGTTTTCGTACGGAACAAGCTGCCGCGCACGCCGATCAGATCCCCGATGTCCAGCAGGCTATAGGCTTTGTACTTATTCTCAGACAAGGCATCCGCCCGTACGTAAATTTGAATTTTGCCGGTAATGTCCTGTACATGGGCAAAGCCGGCTTTACCCATTTCCCGCTTCTGCATAATCCGGCCCGCAATGCTCACTTCGACCGAGAGTTCATCCAGCTCTTCCTTGGTCTTGGACTCATAGGTTTTGGCGATATCGCCCGCGTGATGGGAGCGCTCGAATTTCTGCCCGAAGGGATCGACTCCCAGCGCACGCAGTTCATCCAGCTTGTTGCGTCTGATTTGAAGCAATTCATTTAATTCCAATTCGACCGTCATGTTTTTCGCTCCTTGATTCGTAAGTAAGAACTGCCGCCCGCCGCCCAGCGAAAAACTCGGCTTACCCTTCCGATGCTGGGTCAATAGGCAAAAAAGCTTCCTGAGGAAGCTTCTTCAAAAGGACCTGCCTGTTACTTCTTAATATCGATAATTTCATATTGAATAACGCCGGCAGGTACGTTTACGTCGACAACAGAGCCCTTGCGTTTACCGAGAATGGACTTCCCGACTGGGCTTTCATTCGAGATTTTGTTCTGGAACGGATCGGATTCAGCAGTGCCGACAATGGAATACTCCAGAATATCTCCAAACTCAAGATCCTTCAGAGTAACCTTCGAGCCTACGCTTACGGTATCCGTATCCACTTCGTCATTATTGATAATACGGGCATTGCGAAGCATCTTTTCCAAGGTGATAATACGTCCCTCGACGAACGCCTGTTCATTCTTCGCATCCTCGTATTCGGAGTTCTCACTGATGTCTCCGTAGCCGATGGCTACTTTAATCCGCTCCGCCACCTCGCGGCGCTTGACGGATTTCAGGTGTTCAAGCTCTTCTTCGAGCCTCTTCAGACCTTCCTGGGTGAGAATGACTTCTTTTTCGCTCATTGCCACATATCTCCCGTCCTGTGAAAGATTTTCATAAGAACCAGCACGACCGAACATGAGTTCGAGTAATTGCAATATGAACGCATGGAAAGCGGTTTATTTCCGCTGACCCCGATGACTATTGCCTGATTATATTTCAAGCCTACTTAAATGTCAATGTCAGCCAATTGAGTTAGCGGGCTGGTTTCCATGCGGCTGCAAACCTATTGCGCCGCCAATTCGCGATCCTCCAGCGTGTGGATGAAATCATTCAGCAGCTGTACCATCGCATCGCGCCTCGTCTGCTCCATAATCGAGTCCTTGATGCGGGCCGCACCATGCAGTCCTTTCAGATACCAGGCCAGATGCTTGCGCATTTCCTTCACGGCCACCGACTCTCCCTTGAGTGCCGCGAGCCGGTCCAGATGAAGGATGGCGATACGGATCTTCTCCTGCGGAGTCGGATCGTCGGGCAGCTCCCCATGGGTCAAGTACTGGATAGTCCGGTACAACATCCACGGATTCCCCAGCGCCGCACGGCCGATCATCACACCGTCCACGCCGGTATGATCGAGCATCCGCTTGGCATCCTCCGGCGTAAAGACGTCGCCGTTGCCGATCACGGGTATTTTTACCGACGATTTAACCTCTTTAATGATATCCCAGTTGGCATGACCGGTATACATCTGAACCCGGGTACGGCCATGCACGGCTACTGCCGCGCCGCCCCCATTTTCTACAGCCTTGGCGTTCTGAACGGCGTACACATGATCGTCATCCCAGCCGATACGCATCTTAACGGTTAGTGGCTTGCTGACAGCCTTCGACACAGTCGACACCATTTGCTCGATCTTGCCTGGGTCCAGCAGCCAGCGCGCCCCGGCGTCGCATTTGGTGATTTTGGGGACCGGGCAGCCCATATTGATATCGATGATATCGGCATTCGTATGCTCATCGACGTACTTGGCCGCCTCGACCAGCGTCTCCGTATCTCCTCCGAAGATTTGCAGACTGAGCGGCTTCTCCCTCTCATCTACGAACAGCATATCGAGCGTACGGTGGTTGCCGTGCAGAATCGCCTTGTCGCTGACCATCTCCGCACAGACCAGCCCACAGCCGAACTCTTTGGCGATCAGCCGGAAAGCCGGGTTGCAGACTCCTGCCATCGGGGCAAGAACCACGTTGTTAGGGGCTGTTACATTGCCAATTGTAAGCATGAATATTCACTCCTTTCCGGATCTGGTCATACGTGCATCTAAACCCTAAGAACGTATACCTCTAGAGGAAACGAAATCGGGAGCCAACTCCTCCGGGTCGATCCCGAGCGTCTCGGATATCTTAAGAATGATGGACTCGTCAGCCTTGCGTGTTCCCCTCTCAACCGCACCGAGCACGGCAATCGAAACACCGAGACGCTGGGCCAATTCATTTTGCGTCAAGCCTTTTAGTTTGCGAAAAGCGCGGATGCGCTGTGCTAGCACGTTTTTTTCCAAACGATAACGCCTTCCTTTCCTTCTACCCGTTCAAGCTGCTCCCGATACGTCCGGGCACGGGCTGCCTCCAACTTCTCCATCGCATCAATCAACGGAACGAGCACAAAAGCCCGCTCCATCATGCGGGGGTGGGGCAGTATCAAATCAGGGGCATCCTGATGGACATCGCCGAACAGCAGCAGGTCCAAATCTATAGTCCGGGGACCCCAATGAATCTCGCGCTTTCGCCCAAGTCTTTGCTCGACTCGCTGCATTCGCTCCAGCAGCTCGCTCGAGCTTAAGGATGTAGTGACGGCAACGACCATATTCAGAAAAGCGTCCTGGTCCACATAGCCGACCGGCTCGGTCTCATAAATGCCGGAACGTGATGCCAGTTCAATGGATTCTTCCTCCGCCAGCAGACGGATAGCCTCCGATAAATAATTCGACCGGTCCCCGATATTGGAGCCCAGTCCGATATAAGCCAAGATTAGCGGCTCGCGCTCATCCGCGTCCGGTGCGTTCATTGCATGATGCCCGCTTTCTATAAATTTCTGCCGACACTCCGTCAAACTGAATTGCGACCGGCGGGTTCGGTTTGTGTACACATACCGTAATGGCATGTATACCAGTATAAGTGGATAGAACCTCGGATGCAATATTTTCGGCCAGCGCCTCGATCAGCTTATAGGTACGCTCTTCGACGATTCTGCGGATCAGTTCGCATACCTCCGCGTAGTTGACCGTTTCTTCCAGCGCATCAGTACGGCCCGCCTCATCCAGCGGCATATGCAGAGTCGTATCGACCACATAGCGCTGTCCTAGCTTATTTTCTTCGGGGAAAACCCCGTGGTTGCCAAAGAAGGACATGCCCTTCATTGTAATTTTATCCATATCATCCATTCCCCCATTTCCTTGACCAGCTTTAGGCCTCTGCATGGCGATGCCGGATGATGGCATCTGTCATATCGGCTACACGCCGCATGGCCCGAACATCGTGTACCCGCACGATGCCGCAGCCCTGGGCGATCCCGAGCGCCACGGTGGCCGCGGTTCCTTCCACCACATCGTCTGCGGGCAGCCCCAGCGTCTGATGAATCATTCGCTTACGCGAGGTACCGAGCAGCACCGGATAGCCCAGAGCGGCGATCTGATGAAGCTCATTCATCAGCTGCAGATTTTGCTCATAAGACTTGGCAAAGCCGATCCCCGGATCGAGCACGATCTGCTCGTCACGGATACCGGCCTCCTGCGCCCTGCCTACGGCAAGGCGCAAATCTTCCACGACATCCTGTATAAAATTAGCATACACCGCTTCCCTGCGATTATGCATAAGAACGATCGGGCAGCCAAACCGGACGGCCACCTCCGCCATCCCCGGGTCCTCTAGGAGCCCCCAGATGTCATTGATGATCGTAGCACCGGCCAGCATCGCCTCGCGGGCCGTCTCTGCCCGGTACGTATCGACCGAGATCGGGGCTGAGATCCCTGCCTCTCTCAGCGCTCTGATGACAGGCAGCACCCGTCTCTGCTCTTCCAGTGCGCTGACGGGGGCGGCTCCCGGGCGGGTCGACTCGCCGCCGATATCCAGAATATCCGCTCCCTCACTCACCATCTGACGCGCATGGTCTACGGCAGCTTCAATTTCCACGTAAGAGCCGCCATCTGAGAAAGAGTCCGGAGTTACGTTCAGAATCCCCATCACGAGTGTGCGTCCGTTTCCTTGCAGCATAGAGGCTACGCCTCCAGGCGTTGTCCAAACATTCTTATTCATATACCCTATTGCCCCTCTCTGCAAACAGCCGGCCCGTTTCCCGGCGATAGCCGTGCTGGATGCGCTCCGTCAGTGGTCCGGGCTCCCCAGTCCCCAACCGGTAAGAGGTCCCATCCAGGTCAAACAGCCGGGTCACCGGCACGATCTCTTGAATGGAATTCGTAAGAAACGCCTCCTGTGCTCCAACCAGCCGCTCCCAGCCGTACCTTCCTTCGCGCACCTCAAGCTGCAGTTCCTCCGCAAGCGCCAGCACCTTGCGCCTCGTAATCCCAGGCAGCAGCCCCGTGTCTACGGAAGGCGTCAGCAAGCGGTCCCCCTCGACAAAAAACAAATTACTGACCATGCCCTCGCATAGGTCTCCCGCTCCGTCCAGGAACAACCCTTCAGCCCCTGTCGCCCAAGGATAGGCGCGCATCTCATGCTTGGCAAGAATATTGTTCATATAATGCAGCGACTTGAGTCTGACTGGCCCTTCAGGCGTATTCCTTCGCAGGGAAAGGCGCTGCAGCGCTTTGGATTCGGGAAATACAATCGGATCGTAAGCCGGTAGCGCCTTCATATAGATCCAGTCGCTAGGGGCTTCATAATCTCCGCCGGGCAAGCCGAGCGCTTCGACGCCTGCTGTCACCGTCAGACGAAAGTACGCATCGCGCAGTCCATTGGCGCCCAGCAGAGCCCCGAACCTCCGCTCCAGCTCTGCGCGGTCAGGGGTGTAGCGGATGCCCAGCGACGCACAGCCGTCCAGCAGCCTTTCAAGATGCCAGTCCAGCAGATAAGCTTGGCCTCCATAAGTCCGGAACGTCTCGAATAAGCCCATACCATAGAGAAAGCCGTGGTCATATACGGAGACCACGGCTTGTTGTTCCTCTATAAGGGTCCCGTTGCAATCGATGATCATGCCCGGCTGCCGACCGTTCCTTGCAGGAAGTTGCGGAGCAGTTGATGACCATAATCCGTAATGACCGATTCCGGATGGAACTGCACACCCTCGATCGGGTATTCTTTGTGACGCAAGCCCATGATCTCGCCCTCTGCTGTCTCTGCGGTAATCTCGAGACAATCCGGCAACGTCTCCCGCTTCACAATCAGCGAGTGGTATCGCGTAGCTGTGAAGGGAGACGGAATTCCCTCGAATACACTGCGGCCATCGTGGAAAATCTCGGATGTTTTACCGTGCATCAGACGCTCAGCCCGGATGACGTCGCCGCCGAAAATCTGCCCGATGGACTGGTGGCCCAGACAGACGCCCAGGATCGGGATTTTGCCTTTAAAGTGATCGATGAGCGCCAGGCTGATGCCCGCCTCATTAGGCGTACAAGGGCCGGGAGAGATGAGAATATGGTCAGGCGCTAGCGCCTCAATGCCTGCGATATCGATCTCATCATTGCGGTGAACGACGATCTCCTGGCCAAGCTCGCCGAGATACTGCACCAGGTTGTACGTAAAAGAATCGTAATTATCGATCACTAGAATCATCGTAAACTACCTCCTGCGGCTAATCGGCTGCCGCTCGCTGTATTGGATGGCTTTCCACATGGCCTTGGCCTTATTCATCGATTCGGTATATTCCTTCTCCGGCACGGAATCGATGACGATCCCTGCACCGGCTTGCACATAGCCTACGCCGTCCGCAGCCACGAGCGTACGGATAATAATATTAAATTCCATGTCGCCATTGTAGTCTATCCAGCCCATGGACCCCGTGTACGGTCCGCGCCGGACCGGCTCCAGCTCTTCGATGATCTCCATGGTGCGGATCTTGGGCGCTCCGGTGATCGTTCCGCCCGGGAACGTAGCTGCTATCACATCGAACGCATCACGGCCTGCAGCCAACTTGCCGTCCACCTCAGAGACGATGTGCATCACATGGGAGTAATATTCGATGACCATAAAGTCCTTGACCCGGACGCTGCCATATTCCGAGATACGTCCAAGATCGTTACGCTCCAGGTCAACGAGCATGATATGCTCGGCACGCTCCTTCTCGTGATGAATCAGCTCATCAGCGAGCCGCTGGTCCTCCTCCGGGCTGGCGCCACGGGGCCGCGTCCCGGCGATCGGACGGGTACGGACAACGCCCCGCTCCAATTGCACCAGCAGCTCCGGCGAACCGGACACGAGCTGAAAATCTGCGAAGCGGAGCATTCCCATATAAGGGGACGGGTTCACTCTACGCAGCCATTCGTAAATATCGTCAGGCTTGGCGGACAGCGACTTGTGCTGTCTGACGGATAGATTGATCTGGAACACGTCGCCAGCCCCGATATAGTCGCGGGTTCTTTGCACGGCTGCTATATAGTCCTCCCGCCGGAAGTCGGCTTCAATGCCCGGCATGGACTCCATATCAACCTGCAGACGGTCTTCCTCAATGCTCCGGCGCTTCTCCTCAGCCTCTTGGACGAACTCGGTCGTTCTCCAAGCAGCTTCCAGCCGCTCCCATAGCGTCCTCATGTCCGCCACGGCATGCGCAGCAGCCTCGTACCGCTCCCGCAGCCAGTCGTTATCCTCCAGGGGAGAACCTGCCGGTACATGCGTATGATAAGCACAATACAGCCTATCCTCCTGATGGTCGATAATCCATAGCTCGTCCACACGAACGAAGGCGTAATCAGGCACCGGCAGATCCGCTGCTGCGCGGACCGGCAGCCGTTCAATCGTACGGATAACGTCATAGCCCCAGAAGCCGAGACAGCCGCCCAGCCATTTGGGAGCTCCCTCCACGATCGGCGATTGGTAGGGAGCCATCCACTGCTTGACGAGCTCTAGGGGCTTGCCGGTCCGATTCACCGGCTCCTGACCCTGGTCCGTGATCACGGCTTGTATGCCGGTTCCCCGGATTTCGGAGACTGGGCGCAGCCCGAGGAAGGTATAGCGTCCTCCCTTGCCGCTCTCCAGGACGAATGCGCCGGGTCCTGCTGATTCCCAGGCAGGTGCCCAGGAAAGCAGGGAGGCTTCCTTCAGCGGGAAGCTTTGGACATAAGGCAGGACGGTATGCTTGCCTGCCCAGCTTGTCCAGTTCTCATAAGATGTCAATAGCATCGGCCATTCCGCCTTTTCTTCCGTTCGGATTCAAGTATTGGGATTAGTATACTTGAAAATAGCCGTGAAAAAAAGAGGATTCCTCATCCGGTTATGCCCAGCTTCGGTCAAACCCCGAGAAGCTGCGTACGCAAACAGCCCGCTCACGTGGAGCGGGCTGCTGCCGATATGGCTTATGCTTAGTCTTCGAATTGGTACAAAGGTGTGGACAGGTAACGTTCACCGTTACTAGGAATGACAGCCACAACGCGCTTGCCTGCTCCCAGTTCCTTGGCTACCTTCAGTGCTGCGAAGATCGCAGCGCCGGAAGAAATACCGCCGAGGATCCCTTCTTCTTTCGCTACGCGGCGCGAAGTTTCGAAGGCATCGTCATTCTCAACGGTCAGCACTGCGTCATACAGGCTGGTGTTCAGAATATCCGGAACGAAGCCTGCGCCGATACCTTGAATTTTATGAGGTCCTGGCTTGCCACCGGAAAGGACAGGGGATGCAGCCGGCTCAACGGCATAGATTTTGATATCAGGGAAGTTTTCTTTCAACACGCCGCCGGCGCCTGTGATCGTTCCGCCTGTACCGATACCCGCGATGAAGGCATCCAGCTTGCCATCATGGGAGTTAATCGCTTCCACAATTTCAGGTCCGGTCGTTTCGCGGTGAATCTTAACGTTCGCCTGATTCTTGAATTGTTGAGGAATGAAATAACCAGGATTTTCAGCTACGATCTCTTCCGCACGCTTGATCGCACCCTTCATGCCTTCTGCTCCAGGCGTCAGCACGAGCTGAGCTCCGTAAGCGCGCAGCAAATTGCGGCGCTCGATGGACATCGTCTCCGGCATAACTAGAATCGCATTGTAGCCCTTAGCCGCTGCGACTAATGCCAGACCGATACCTGTGTTACCACTCGTTGGCTCTACGATCGTATCGCCCGGCTTGATGCGGCCTTCCTGCTCAGCCACTTCGATCATGCTGATGGCAATCCGGTCCTTCACGCTGGCACCCGGGTTCTGGTACTCCAGCTTGACATAAATTTCAGCGCTGCCCTCCGGCACTACGCGGTTTAGCTTTACAAGCGGTGTATCCCCAATCAATTCGGTGATGCTTTGAACTAATCTTGCCATTGTATTCTCCTCCTCAGAGCATTGAAAATATCCGACTATTTTGCTGGGTATTATACTGTCAATATTATCAACCCCTGAGGAGGTTGTCAATATAAAAATTATCCGGAAGCTACCAGCTCCGACTCCCGGATTTGAACATTCCATTTGACGCGGAGCTTCGCCATCGTTTCCTTCATTGGAGGCGCCTCACGCAGAGCCAGCTCGCGCCGGACCTGCTCACGGATCGCTTCCTCCGATCCCTTGCTCAGCACCTTTCGCTCTTTCAGCCTGAGCAGCACGTACTTGCCGTCCACCTCGATCGGCTTCGACACCTGCCCCGGCTGAAGCTGCTTGCCTGCCTTCAGTATCGCCGGAGGCGTGAACGGATCATCCTCGTCCAGCCACCCCAGATCGCCGCCAGAAGTGCGGGTCGCATCATCCAGCGATCGCTCCTTGGCCACCTTGGCAAAATCCGTTCCTTTGGCCAGATCGGAGCTGGCCCGGTTCGCCTGGTCCTTGCTCGCCGTTACAATCTGTTCCAGTCTCAGCCTGACTGTCGGCTTGAATTCTTCCTGATGGCTCCGGATATAATCTTCCACGGCCCCATCTTCGACCCGAATTCCCTGGATCGACACTTTCTCCATCAGCAGCTTATGCTTGACGTCAGCGTTCAACTCATCGCGCGTCAAGCCCAGCTGCTGCTCCATCGCCTGATAAAACTGGCTTTCACTCTCGTACCCCTGCTGCATCCGTTCCAGTTCCCGCTTAATCTCAGGTTCATCGGCCTTGATCCCGACCGCTCCCGCTTCCTTGCGAACGACCTCCCGGTCGATCATCTGGTCGAGCACTTGTTTGCCGTATTTTTGAAGCAATTGTTGCTGCAAATCTTGCCGCGTAATAACTTGTTCTCCGATGCTGGCAATCGCTCGCTCTTGCTCGGCCTTGCTCGGCGGTTCCGGTTTCGAATGGGCATCAGCGTCAGATTGCTGATAGAGGCGGGCCGTTAATACGGAGGAAAGGACGCCGACGGCGACCAGCAGGATCGAGAGCATTCCCCATAGTACCTTAACGTTTCGCATGTCCTATCCCCTCATATGATCACTCGCTTGACTCCGGTATAACCGCTTTGACGCTTCTATCGGTACGCTTTACAACGATTCGATCAGCGCGGTTAGATCGCTCCCGGTGAACCGGTACGTTTCATTACAGAAATGACAGGAAACCTCCGCCTGCCCGTCCTCGGCCAGCAGCTGCTCCAGTTCGGATCTTCCCAGGCTGATCAGCGTCTGTTCAACCCGCTCCTGTGAGCATTTGCACTGAAACCGGATATCCTCGCTGCGTTCCAGCACCTGAACATCCGGCAGCAGCCCGCTTAGAATCGACTCCAGACTCTCGCCCTCCGCCAGCAGCGTAGTAATCGGCGGCAGCCCCGCGAGCTGCTTCTCCAGCCGGGCGATTTCGCTGTCGCTGAGTCCCGGCAGCAGCTGAATGATGAATCCGCCGGCCGTTTTCACTGTATAATCGACATCGACGAGCACGCCGAGTGCCACGGCGGACGGTGTCTGTTCAGACTGGGCGAAGTAATACGTGAAATCCTCGCCGAGCTCTCCCGAAATAATCGGAATACTGCCCCGGTAAGGCTCCTTCAGCCCCAAGTCCTTGGTCACGTACAAAAATCCGTCCGTGCCTACGGCGCCCGCAACATCCAGCTTCCCGATCGCATTCAGCGGGAGATCAACGGACGGGTTCGTCACATAGCCTCTCACTTCGCCCTTGGCATTGGCATCGGCCACGACTTGGCCGATTGGGCCTCCACCCTTCACCTGAATAGTAAGCTGCTCTTCGCCTTTCAGCATAGCACCCATCATCAGTGCAGCCGTCGCTGTCCGTCCAAGCGCGGCCGTTGCCGTCGGGGTCGTCTGATGCCGGACCCGCAATTCTTCCACAACGGCTTTCGTTCTCACAGCAAATGCGCGCACCTTGCCCTCAAGGGCTGTCGCTCTAATCAAATAATCCTGCATAGCTCTCTCCTTTATATACCCCTGAATCGGTTGTATCGATTCACATATTCCGTTCGTAAATGATCCGCAGTCCCTGCAAAGTCAGCAGCGGATTGACCAATTGGATCGTTCGCGATTCGCTGGCGATCAGCTCCGCCAGCCCTCCGGTTGCCACCACATACGGATCGGTCTTGTATTCTGCCCGGATCCGGTCGATAATACCGTCCACCTGACCGGCGAAGCCGTAAATGATCCCGGCCTGCATGGAGGAAACCGTCGTCCGCCCTACCACGCTTCTCGGCTTGACTAGCTCGATACGCGGCAGCTTGGCAGCATGCTGGTACAAAGCCTCGGTCGAGATGCCGATGCCCGGAGCGACAGCGCCTCCGATATACTGTCCCTTTTCGTCGATATAATCCAAAGTCGTCGCCGTGCCGAAATCCACGACAATACAAGGCGGACCATACAGCTCGATGGCCGCGACGGCGTTCACGATCCGGTCCGCGCCGACCTCTCGCGGATTTTCATACCGGATATTAAGCCCCGTCTTGATCCCGGGCCCGACAACCATAGGCGTCTTCTTGATATATTTGGCGCATAACTGCTCCAGCACGAACATCAGCGGCGGTACGACAGAGGAGATAATCACTCCTTCGACCTGCTCAAGCCCAATGCCTGCATGCTGAAATAAATTATACATCATTATTCCATACTCGTCCGCTGTGGTCGACCGGCTCGTGCTGAGTCTCCAGTGATGCAGCAGCTGCTTCTCCCGGTATAGTCCCAGTACGATGTTGGTATTGCCCACATCTACGACCAGGATCATGCGCGGCCGGCCTCCCCGGCACTCTTGCGCTCATTGAGATCCAGGCTGATATCCAGCGCTTGGACCGAATAAGTCAGCCGGCCGACGGAGATGACATCAACCCCGGTTTCGGCGATCGCGCGGACGGTGTCCAAGCTAACCATGCCAGAGGCTTCTATCAGAATATGCGGCGCCTCGCTTTTCATGCGCTGAACCGCCTGCCGCATCTGCTCAGGCTTCATATTATCCAACATGACAATATCCGGTCCGGCAGCGAGAGCCTCCTCCAATTGCTCGAAGTTCTCGACCTCGATCTCGATCTTCATCGTATGAGGGATGTTCGCCCGGGCGCTGCGGATCGCCTGGGTGATGCCGCCTGCACCCTTAATATGATTATCCTTGATCATCACGGCATCATACAAGCCATAACGGTGATTATGTCCCCCGCCTACACGTACCGCGTATTTCTCCAGCATCCGGTGTCCGGGCGTCGTCTTGCGCGTATCGACAAGACGCGTCGGCAGCCCGTCCAGCTTATCGACAAACTGGCGGGTGCGCGTCGCAATTCCAGACATCCGCTGAAGCAGATTCAGCGCCAGACGCTCGCCGAGCAGAATACTGCGGGTAGCGCCATGTACCTCGGCCAGTACGGTTCCCACCTGTACGGCTTGTCCTTCCGTCGCCTTGACCTCAAAGCGGAGCTCAGGGTCCACGATAGCGAAGACCGCTTCCGCCACGGCAAGTCCAGCAACGAAGCCCGTATCCTTCACATGGATGATCCCGGTAGACTGGGATTCCTCGGGAATGGTCGTCATCGTCGTCACGTCGCCCATTCCGATATCTTCTTCAAGCCAGGCACGGATGCTTTGGTTCAGCGCCGTCCGGTTTATCTCAAACATCATCGATCCGTCCTTCCGTCGTTCCATTCCCGCGGCTGAATACGGTGTGCTTCCGCCAAACCAGGTCATCCCGCTCCGGGAAATCCTCCCGGTAGTGTCCCCCGCGGCTTTCCTCTCTAATCAGCGCCGCTTCTGTCGTGAGCAGGCCGCAAATAAGCAGGTTAGCAAATTCATATTCCTCTCGCTTGCTTAGCGAGCAGTCGAAAATCGTCAAGTGCCGCTTCAATTCCTCGTAGCCCTTGGCCAATCCCTTCCCGTTGCGAACAAGCCCTGCATATCGAAGCATCAGCTTCTGCAGCTTCAACTTCTTCTCAACGACCGGCTGGGTGGCATGCTCTTGGGAGCGCTTAAGCTCCCGAACCGGCGGGGTTTCGCCGATCGGCGGCAGCTTATCGATTCGCTTCACAATGCGTCGGCCGAAAACGATAGCTTCGGACAAGGAATTACTGGCGAGCCGGTTGGCGCCGTGTACACCTGTCGAAGACACCTCTCCGCAGGCAAACAGCCGCTTCACCTGTGTTTCCCCATGAAGATCCGTTTCCAAACCGCCCATCATATAATGAGCAGCCGGTGCTACCGGTATCCAATCGGAGGACAAATCCAGCCCATAGTATAAGCAAGTCTCGTAAATAGTCGGAAAGCGCTGCTTCACGCTTTCTTCGGATTCATGGGTAAAGTCGATATAAACAAACGTAGACTTTGTATTCTCCATCTCACTGACGATCGCGCGGGCCACGATGTCCCGCGGTGCCAGCTCGAGCTGCGGATGATAGCGCTCCATGAAGCGTTCGCCGTTCATGTTTCGCAGGACAGCACCTTCTCCACGCACCGCCTCGGAAATCAGAAAACGAGGCGCGCCCGGATAACATAAGGCCGTCGGATGGAATTGGACAAATTCCACATCGCGGATATGGGCGCCTGCCCGGTAACCGATAGCAATTCCGTCACCCGTTGCAATGTCAGGGTTCGTCGTATAGCGGAACAGCTGTCCCGCACCGCCGGTACATAACAGCGTAGCCTTAGCCTTTACGAACACTCGGCTTCCATTCGGTCTCTGGACGAGCGCACCGAAGCATTCGCCCTCATGTGTAATCAGATCGATCACGAAGTGGTCATCCCAGATCTCGATGTTCGGGTCCTGTTTCGTTTTCTCAGAAAGCGCACGCACAATTTCCGCTCCTGTGGCATCCCCTTGGGCATGCAGGATGCGTCGCTGGCTGTGTGCCCCTTCTTTTGTCAGCGCATAGCGGCCATCTTCCATATCGAACTCTGTGCCCATCCGGACCAAGTCCTTGACGCCGGCCGGGCCTTCATGCACGAGCACATCGACAGCGCTGGACGAACATAAGCCTGCTCCCGCAATCAGTGTATCTTGTCTGTGGTAGGCAGGGGAATCCTCATCTGAGATCACAGCGGCGATCCCACCTTGAGCATAACGGGTATTGCTGTCGAGCAGAGACTTCTTGGTGACCATCAGCACCTTATGCTTCTCGGCGCTGCGAAGAGCCGTAAACAGCCCCGCGATGCCAGCGCCGATCACGATGACATCGGTATGTACAGTCGGAAGCTGCTCCAGATCAAAATTAACCATATAACGCGGAATCACTATCTTCACCTTCCCAACAAGAGAAGTAGCGCATGCTACTTGACCTGCAGCATGCGCTCCAAGGATGCACGGGCCTTGTCGGCCACATCTTGCGGTACATAGATTTGTGGGCTGTTCGTTTCCAGGCACTTGACGACTTTCTTCAAGTTGTTCACCTTCATGTTCGGGCAAACCAGGTACTTCGTTGCGAAGTGGAACGTTTTATTAGGGCTGTCCAGGCGAAGCTGGTAACCGGTTCCATCCTCGGTGCCGACGATAAATTCCTGGCAATCGGATTCCTTGCAATATTTAATAATGGCAGTTGTACTACCGACGAAGTCTCCTAATTTGACAACCTCAGGACGGCATTCTGGATGAACGACGAATTGGGCATTCGGATGAAGAGCCTTCATTTCTTCAACATCCTTGACCGTCAGCATGTCATGCGTGTTGCAGTAGCCTTCCCAAATAATCATCTTTTTGTCTGTGAATTTGGAAACGTAATCGCCGAGGTTTTTATCCGGAACCCAGATGATTTCTTCGGCATCTACAGACTCAATGACCTTAATGGCGTTGGCCGACGTACAGCAAATATCCGTTTCGGATTTCACATCGGCGGATGTATTGATGTAAGCGACAACCTTGGCATTCGGGTGCTGCTTCTTGAGCGCACGCAGACCATCGACATTGACCATATCCGCCATCGGACAGCCCGCACGCTCATCGGGAATGAGAACCGTCTTATTCGGAGCAAGAATTTTAGCGCTTTCTCCCATGAAGTGAACACCGCAGAATACGATGACTTCGGCATCGGTAGAAGCCGCTTTTTGAGCCAATAAGAAGGAATCTCCCCGGAAATCGGCGACCTCCTGAATTTCGTCACGCTGGTAATAATGAGCAAGAATGATAGCATTTCGTTCTTTTTTCAGTTGCATAATACGTTCTTTGAGTTCACGCTGCTGTTCAGCTTTACGTTCCAAAGCCAGAGCTTCCATCATGCACCTTCCTTTACGTACGTCGTAAGTTAAGACCCCACCTGAATAGATGGTGAAAATGTTCACAAAGATAATAAAGATTTACACCTAATTTACACGTGCGGCCCCTGCCATGTCAATGCTTAAATAGCTGAGAATGGGGGCGAATACTGGCAATTCGAAGGTGCCTGTTCCATTCCTCGACGGCTTATGCTTAGTTTCTCGCAAATAGCCTTCATTTAGTCCAAGGACAAAAGAAAAAACCGGTGCTCTGAGGCACCGGTTTTCGGTATAGCTTAGGTATTATTGGACTCGTCATCCGAATCCTTTTTGTCAAAGCCGAGCTTGTTGGCATCAGCCGTCGGCTCTTGGCTTTGGATATTGACCTTGAGCTCATCGCCCGCATCTTCCGGGGAATCAGGTAACGCTGCCAGCTTGCCGCTGTCGATCAATTCTTTGATCTGGTCTTTCTCCAGCGTTTCCTTCTCGATCAGTGTCTCGGCGATCAGGCGGACCTGATCACTGTACTTGGTCAAAATCTGTTTCGCCCGCTCGTAGCAGCTGCGGATGATCGTCTGCATTTCCTGGTCGATCTCATAGGCAATCGCATCACTGTAGTTCTGCTCATGCCCGATGTCACGGCCCAGGAATACTTGGCCTTGTGTCGTACCGAATTGCATCGGTCCGAGCTTATCGCTCATCCCGAATTCGGTGATCATGCGTCTGACGATACCGGTCGCACGCTGGAAGTCACTGTAGGCACCCGTACCAATCTCACCGATAAACAGCTCCTCGGATACGCGCCCTGCAAGCAGCCCTGTTACTTTATCCAGCAGCTCGTTTTTCGTCTGCATCATCTTGTCTTCTCCCTCTTTAGGGAGCATCATGACATATCCGCCGGCGCGGCCGCGCGGAATGATCGTAACCTTGTGCACCACGTCCGCATGCTCGGCATGAATACCGACAATCGTATGGCCCGCCTCGTGGAAGGCAACCATCCGCTTCTCACGCTCGCTGATCACACGGTTCTTCTTCTGCGTACCGACAATGACACGGTCGAATGCTTCGTCAATCTCCTCCATGGAGATATCCTTGCGGTTGCGGCGTGCCGCAATCAGCGCAGATTCGTTGAGAAGATTCTCAAGGTCGGCTCCGGAGAAGCCTGTCGTATAACGCGCGAGCTGATCCAGCTTCACGTCCTTAGCTAGCGGCTTGTTGCGTGCATGAACCTTCAGTACCGCTTCACGGCCCTTCACGTCTGGGCGATCTACGGTAATCTGACGGTCGAAACGTCCCGGACGAAGCAAAGCAGGGTCCAGAATATCCGCACGGTTCGTTGCTGCTACGATGATGATGCCTTCGTTGGCGCCGAAGCCGTCCATCTCGACGAGCAACTGATTGAGCGTTTGCTCGCGCTCGTCATGACCGCCGCCGAGACCGGCGCCGCGCTGACGGCCAACTGCATCAATCTCATCTATAAATATGATACAAGGGGAGTTCTTCTTGGCATTCTCGAACAAGTCACGCACACGGGATGCACCGACCCCAACGAACATCTCGACGAAATCCGAACCGCTTATACTGAAGAACGGAACGCCCGCTTCCCCGGCTACTGCTCTCGCAAGCAGCGTTTTACCGGTACCCGGAGGACCTACGAGCAGTACCCCTTTAGGTATTCTCGCACCGACAGCAGCGAACTTCCGCGAATCCTTCAGATACTCGACCACCTCGACAAGCTCTTGTTTCTCCTCATCGGCTCCGGCCACGTCTTCGAAGGTAACGCGCTTCTTCTCTTCATTATAGAGCCTTGCGCGGCTCTTGCCGAAGTTCATGACCTTTCCGCCGCCACCCTGGGCTTGATTCATCAGGAAGAAAAACAAGATAAAGATGATCACGAATGGGATAATGGATGTGAAGAAGCTGATCCAAATGTTATCCCCTTCCATCTTCTCGATGACGATCTTACTGGTGGGAATGTCGCTTTGTTCAACCAACCGGAAGATATTCGTGTCTCCCTGTTCATACGGCGCACGGGCTTCAAAATTTTTCTTCTCCGGCGTATCCGCGTTCTTGAGTGTCCCCCTGACCAAATACGTTTGGGCATCATACTTAATGATGATCGAATCTACATTCTTGTTTTGCAATTGCACCCGGAGGTCGCCATAGCTTATGACTGACTTCTGATCATTCTGGGTGCTTATGAAATGGACGATTCCGACGGTGACCAAAAAAATCAGCAGATAAAAGCCTGTGTTACGTATAATGCGATTCATCCCCTACCTCCTCTCGACAAACGGCAACTTTGTATATTGTACCACAGCAAGTCTCGGCATCTCAAGAAATGCTAAGTGGAGTAAATCTCGGGTTTCAGAATGCCGATATAAGGCAAATTGCGGTACTTCTCCGCGTAGTCGAGACCATAGCCAACCACGAACGCATCCGGGATCACAAACCCTTTATAGTCTGCGTCCAAGTCCGCCGTTCTACGCGCCGGCTTGTCAAAAAGAGCGGCCACTGTAATGGATAAGGCGTTGCGTCTCTCGAGCACATCGATCAGGTAGCTCAGCGTCAGACCGCTGTCGATAATATCCTCAACGATGAGAATGTGACGGCCTTCAACCGGAATGTCCAGATCCTTGATGATCTTCACTACACCAGAAGATTTGGTCGAATGCCCGTAGCTGGATACCGCCATGAAGTCAAGCTCCAGAGGTATCGAAATATTCTTAACCAGATCGGACATAAAGATAAACGCGCCCTTCAACACACAGATGACGAGCGGGTTCCGGCCTTCGAAGTCCCGGCTGATCATGTCTCCCATTTCTTTCACTTTGTCTTGAATCTGCTTCTCGGTGTACAAAATTTCTTGAACGTCGTTTTGCAAGAGTAGTCCTCCTACTGTAAGTTAAAATCGGCTTGCAGCTCCATGACCAGCCTGCGCTCGCTTTCCTCCCGGACCATCGCCAGTGAGGACCGCCGAACCCCTGGCAGCCATAGAATCCTCCCGCTCCCGTCGGCTACGACGGGGATACGCTCCCGGATCCTTGCAGGCACCTTCGCGTCAATGAACATATCCTTTACTTTTTTCGACCCGTTTAGTCCATAAGGAGCCATACGGTCTCCCGGCTGGCGGCTGCGGATCAGTAAAGGCCATGACATGTCCAATCCATCGAACTCGGCACGGACAGCACCCTCCGGGCATGGGGGCACGGCATCACCCCGATGCACCCAATGGAATTTCATCAGCACCCCGGTCTCGGCTATCGAGAGCTCAGTCTGTCCTACCGCCACCTCATACGCATATGGGGCAGGTGGTAACACCATAGTATGAAGCATGACGCGATCATATTCCCGGCTGAGCATGAGTGCGGAATCCACGGATATCCGAAGATTTGCTGCCTGAACACGGGCCGCGGCACTGCGGATTCGTTCGATCCTCTGGTAATCGGCGCATTCCGTATCTTGAGCAAGATACCTTAATATTAGTTTAATCAACCGCCTTTGTAAAGCGACGTGCAGAGCGGCAAACCATCCGGCCGACCAGGAGAAAATGCCGTCTGCGGCGGTCACATGCGCTTCGAACAATTCCCGGGTTTGCTCCGTGAGGAGATCGTCCTCCGCTGCGGCCATCTCTGCCAGCCGATTCAATGATTCGGGAAGCCGGTCCTGATAGGTAGACAAATAGGGCAGCACATCCAGTCTTAGTTGATTGCGGAAATATTTAGTCTCCAGATTGCTGCTGTCCGTACGATAGGGCAATCCTACGTCCCGGCAGTATGCGATAAGGTCCGTTTTATATATACGGAGTAAGGGGCGGACAAGTTCCGTTTTCCCCTCCATCCGTCTGAGCGGAATACCAGCCAGCCCAGAGGGGCCCGTCCCTCTAAGCAGCCGCATCAGGACCGTCTCCGCCTGGTCGTCGGCATGATGCGCCAGCGCGATGCGCTGTGCGCCCGTCTCCTCGGCAACCCGATGAAGGAAATCATAGCGCAGGTTCCGGGCTGCCGCCTGCGAATTCCCCCCGTAATGAGCCAGATAGGCAGGCATATCCAGCTTGACCATGCGGAAGCCCACACCCCACTCAGCGGCTAGACTGCGTACGAACTCCGCCTCCTCGGCCGATTCCTCTCCCCGGTAGCCATGATCCACATGCGCCGCCGTCAATGTCCATCCCCACGACCCGGACAACGCGAAAAGGAGATGCAGCAGCGCAACGGAATCGGGCCCTCCCGATACCGCTATCACGACTGAGTCTCCTTCGGTCAGCAGCGACTGTTCGCTGATAAACCGTTCTACCTTCGTTCGTAAAGCCCATCCTGCTTCCATAGCCGCTCCCTTCCTCTATCCCCAGCCCTCGTTCCTCTGCAGAGGCTTGTAGGCTGAACTTGCAAGCTGTCGCGACTTACATAAACGAGTAATACAACGCAGCGGCAAATAGCACGATCGAAGCCGCAAAGCACAAAGTGATCCACGAGCCCTTGACCGCCTGTTTACGAACCGGGCGGCCGGACTGAAGACTGCGGGCCCGCCAGTCGGCGAGCGCCTGCTTCGAGGTCGTGTAACGGCCCGTAAGCGCTTTGCGCAGCACGGGCTCTACGGCTCGAAGCTGACGGTTATGTCCCAGCATCTCCAGCAAAGTCTCTACGCTGCGGTTCTGCGGAAGCATCCCGGCAGCCTGCACGAACTTACGTTCCCTGTCCGTCACACTAAGCATCAGCGCCGCGAAAGAGAACAGGTCGTAGCCGTCGTCAGCTGTGCGCGAGCCCGCTCCCCAGTAGCCGCGGTCGAACACCTCGGTGAATTGCTTAACGCTGCGCCCCTTGGCTGTGGCACCGCCGAAGTCTATCAACTCCACTTCCCCGTACTCGGTCACCAGCATGTTCTCCGCCTTCAGATCGCAGAACGCATACCCGCTCGCATGCAGCTCCTCCAGCTTGCGAAGCAGATTCAGGCCGATCAGATAGGTCCAGTCCAGCCCCTTGCTCCGCAGGAAGTCGGTCAAGGACCGACCTTTGATATATCGCATCACGCTGAATGGATACTCTATGCCGTTCCATTCGACATCATCCGCTTCGATCCAGACATGCTGGAAGGACGTCGAGGAACGCGACAGCACCTTCAGCGCGTTCACTTCGGATTGATGATCCACCACATCGAAGCCCAGCTTCATCGCATACTGCTTCTTGCCTCTTCTGACGAGATAGACCTTGCCGTTGGCCCCTTCCCCAAGCAGCCGCTCGACCTGATACGTATTCTGGTTCCACTTCCCTACGATAACCGTCCCCGGAGAGAAGGAGAGCTCAAACGATATAGTCACTCCAAATCCCTTCCTCGCGCGTTCTTCCTGCCCCCAGCTGCGCCGGAGCGGCAGGCGTAGTCTCATATTCATACGTATCGGCATTCCCGGCGACAAATTGAACCACTTTCATCAGGGCCGGGCCTGTCGGCGTCGTACCCCTCATGTTTAATTTATAGAACAACCGGTTGACATTTGCAAGGTTAGCTGTCCAATCGAGGTCCATTTCTACCTCCTGATCCCCGCTGACGTTTCCCGGGAAATGAAACACCGCCACCTGGCTCTCCCCGGCGCGCGCCTGCAGACTGAGCTGCAGATCGTGGATCGCTTCCTTGACAGCTTGAAGCTTGGGCTTCATACTGGCGCTCGCATCTATCAGCAGTGCAACCTTCAAGTGCGCCCGCTCCGACCAGTCGTCGATCACCCGGACGACCTCCGAGCGTTCTTCCGGCGGCAGAGCCTCCACCCGATCATGCCCAAGGATAGTACGCAGCTCCTGTCCGACCGCCTGCCGCACCGTCTGGGCCACCGTTTTGCGCGTCATCATCTGCACGGTATGGGATAGCTGGTCGGGCTTAACCATCCGGCTGATACCGCCGCCCGCCTGAGCGATCTCACGGATTTCCTCCGCCCCCAGCAGGCCTAGCTCTCCGTCGTCGGTAATTCCGACCACATGGACTATGATTCCCTCAGCCTTGGCGCGCGCCGCCGCCACGACCGGACTGATTCCTACATTGGAGCATCCATCTGTAATCAGTATGATTTGGTTCATCGCCATTTCCTCCCTATGGAAGCTTTATATCATTCTTATTTTTTCCAAATGGGAGAATTCTAAACTTGTTGGGCTCTCCCGATCTCGCGCGATTCCAGAAGACGCAGAAAAACCGCCCGAGCCGAAGCTCTTGGCGGTTGCATGGCGAACAGCAGGGTCGCCGTCAAGCCGTAGCAGCCCTGTGATCTTCAAGGTATCGAATCCAGCGAATCCGGTTATCCCTTAACACTGCCTGCGGTAACGCCTTCGATGATCTGCCGCTGCAGAAAAGTGAAGATGATGATGACCGGCAATACGCTGATCATGATGGAGGCGCACAGCGCTCCATAGTTCATATTGAACTTGTCGGCGAAGGAAACGACCGCTACCGGCAAGGTTCGCAGCGTCTGCGTCGACAGGAACAAATTAGCCAGGATGTATTCGTTCCAGTGACCCAGGAAGTTGATGATGAAGACCGTCACGAGCGTCGGCAAGCTGATCGGGATGAATATCTTGAACAAAAGCCCAAATACGCTGAGCCCATCCATGATGCCCGCTTCCTCCAACTCGGCCGGAACCGACTTCAGAAAGGCGGCGACAATAAATACTGTCAGCGGGATGCCGAAGGACATATACGGAATAATGAGCGCAAGCGGCGTATTGTAGATGCCTAGATCATTGACCATAATGTACAGCGGAATCAGCAGAGAGGCAGGCGGAATCAGCAAGGAGATCAACAGCAAACCGTACACCAGCTTGCTTAGCCCCGGGAATCTCATCCGGGTTACCGCGAAGGCGATGCAGGTCGCCAGAATAACGGAGCCTAGCGTCGATACAGTGGAAATGTACAGACTGTTGAAGAAATAAACGCCGATGTGATTGGATGACAAGGCACTCGTATAATGCGTCATGACAAACTCCGAAGGCCAGCTCCAGGGTTTCATCATAATCTGGTCGTTAGACTTGAGCGATGAGATCAAGATAAAGTACAGAGGGAAAATGACAACCAGCACATACGGAATCAAGACGAGATGCGGAAAGGCTTTGCCCAGCGCTTTTTTCATTGTCAGTTCCCCCTTTCTTTTTGTCGGGTCATGAGATTGAACAGCAGAGTAATGACAGCGGTGAAGACAAAGATGATAATGGAGATGGCGTTCGCGTAGCCGAAGTCGCCGAACGAATACGCCTGTTTATACATATAGGTCCCCATGACTTCCGATTTGCCGAAGGGTCCTCCGTTTGTCATAATCAATACGATATCCAGCGCCTTCATCGCACCTGTAATCGACAAGAGCATGATGACTGTAATTACCGGGCGAATCAGAGGAACCGTAACCATCCAGGCCTTCTTAAACCCGACGGCACCATCGATTTCCGCCGCCTCGAGCACTTCCGATGGAATGGCGAAAATAGCGGCCAATATAAGCACCACGTAGAACCCTGTCCATTGCCAGGCGTTGGCTACGAGCAGCGCAGTCATCGCAGAGTTCGGATCACCCAGCCACGGCTTGGCCCATTCGGATAAGCCCACCGTCTTCAGAAGCTGGTTCAGCAAGCCTGCGTCAGGCTTATAGATAAACTGCCAGATCACGCCGACCGAGGCCGTCGAGAGAATACTGGGCATAAATACGGAAATTTTGTAGAAGTCTAGCAAGCGTCTGACATAACTGATGACAATGCCGACGAAAATAATGACCGGTACTTGAATGAACAGGGAAAAGCCGACAAAATACAGGTTGTTCCAGAAGCCGATCCAGAACTTCGGATCGTCAAACGCCTTGCGAAAGTTTTCGAGCCCGTTAAACACTGGTTCATTGATCCCGTTCCAGCTGGTAAAGGAATAGCGCAGCGATTGAAACAACGGCACGACATAAAAGGTCAAATACAAAATCAGCGCAGGCACTACGAACACCAGATACGCGTATGGATTTCTCAATACCTTATTCATCACATAACCTCCCAGTTGCAATCTCATTCACGGATATATTCCGGTAAACCGGAATGGAGGGAGGGACTGCTATCCGCCGGATTCCCTAGCGGTGAGTAAATGTGCCATACCTCCAGCGAGTAAATCGGGACGCCGTCTTGCGGCGGCGCCCCGCGGTGTAACTGCGATTATTTGCCTGCGTTAGCTTCTTCCTGTACCTTCTGCAGCTTCTCGGCCAGCTTCTCAGCCGTGACTTGGCCGCCCAGCAGCTCTTGAGCGGACTGCTCCAGCGTAACCTTAACCTTCGGTTGAACGAGTGCATCGAAGGCTGGGAATGCCCCCTTCGCTTTGGCTTGAGCTTCCCCGATCGATTTCATCAGAGGGTGGGAATCAGCTGGAGTCGGAACACCCTTCATAGCTGGGATTCTTCTGTCTTTACCCAACGCGTCTGCTTGGTTTTCCGCTGTGTAGAAGTTCTTAATGAATGCTTTGACGGCCTTCTTCTCGTTATCGTTCAGATGAGCGGAGAAGCCGTAGCCATTGGACCAGCCGCCATTGATATAGCCGTCACCCTTGCCGCCGACTGTAGGAACGGTGAAGAAGCCTACCGTTTCATGAACCTTGGATTTTTCTTTATCCAGGATCGCATTAGCCGCCCATGTTCCGTCAAACAGCATGCCCGCCTGACCGGTGTAGAACTTCGCTTGACCTTCCGGATACTTCAGGCCGAGCACGTTCGTGTCGATATAGCCTTTATCCTTCAATTCCTTCAGCTTCTTAAAACCTTCGACCACACCGGCATCCGTCCACTTGGTCGAACCCTTTGCAAAGCCTTCCTGAGATTCGGGACCTGCGAACGCGACGAACAGCGCATTGCCGAGCATGTTGATGGCCCAGCCGTCGCCAGCTCCGCCGCCGAGCGCGATTGGCACGATGCCCTTCGCTTTCAGAGCTTCACAAGCCTTGAGGAACTCATCCCATGTCGTAGGTGCAGCCGATACGCCGGCATCGGCGAACAGCTTCGTATTGTAGAAGAAGCCTTCGACATAGCCCGCTTCCGGCAGACCGTAGATCTTGCCGTCTACCGTAAATTCGCGAAGATCCATGAACTTGTCATCCAAACCCAATTCCTTCAAAATATCGTTCAGCGGGAGAAGATGTCCGGCCTTGGCATAGTTGGCTGTGTCCGCGCCGCCGAACAGGTTGAAGATTTGCGGCGGCTTGCCTGCAGCCATCTCAGCCTTCAGCTTGACATCACGGTTAACCGTATCCTCGACGCCGTCCAGCTTGACATCCAGTCCGGGAACATCCGTTTTCGTCTTGGCTACCACTTTTTCGAGCAGCGCCAGCGTGTTTTTAGCCGTATCGCGTACATTGATGTGACGGAGCGTAATCGCAAAGTTTTCTGCTTTAGGAGTCTCTGTTTTAGGAGTTTCGGCCTTCGGGGTTTCTGTCTTGGGTTCGCTCGCATTATTCGGTGTCGTTCCGCCGCCGCAACCTGCAAGAGCTGTCGACAGCAGGACAGCCACTGCCGTAAACTTCATTACGCCTTTCTTCATTCCTATTACCCCCTAAAATAAATGTAATGTGGTGTGTGTGTCTCACCTGTAATCAAGTATAAGGTCCAACCGGAAATTCCCACAGGTAGAGATTCCATGAAAAACAGGGATAAAATCCTCTACTCATAGCTTGAAATGCCCCTGACTTAATCACGCTAGCCACAAAAAAAGCGGTGTCCCCGGACGGACACCGCTAACAAGCCTGCACAACCCTGACTTAATGCTACATCAGCTCACCGTCCGCGGACGCTCGATCCTGTCGATTCCCGGTGTGCGGAAGGTGGCCCACTCCGGCTGAAACTTGTCGATCCGTGCGACGACTACGGTCATGTCGTCATAGATATCCCCATGGTGATACCGGACGACCCTCTCAAGCAGCACGTCAGCGAAATCCTGCGGATGATCCGAATCGATCTCGGTGATCATCCGTTTCATCCACAGCTCCTTGTTTACGGCGTGACCAGGCGCGTCATAGATGCCGTCCGTCATCATAATCAGAATATCGCCGTGCTTCAGCGGCACCGTGACCAGATCGACATCAATTTCATGTAAGATGCCCACAGGCAGATTATTGGCCGTCACCGGGAACACCTCATGACCTCGCTTGATAAAGCTTGGCGTCGAGCCAATTTTCATAAATGTCGTGTTCGCGTTGTACAGATCGATCAAAGCGACATCGACCGTGGCGAATATCTCGTCAGAGGAGCGAAGCATCAGCACGGAATTCACCGACTTGATAGCCAGCTTCTCATCCATCCCCGACTGGAGCAATTGCTGGAGAATCGATAAGGCCGCACTGCTCTCGGCCCGAGCGCGTTCGCCGTTGCCCATCCCATCGCTGAGGGCCACGGCGAACTTTCCATTACCCAGCTCAATGGTGCTGAAGCTATCTCCAGACAGCAAGTCCCCTCCCTTGGCCGCTCCAGCGATTCCCGTCTCCACCTCGTATGCCTTGGCCGAGCCAAACAGCACCGTGCTGTAGCCCTCCTTGCGCTCCAAGGCCAGCTCGTTCTTCACGGCGATATGCTCGCCCAGGATCTCCGACAGCAGCGGAGCAATGATCTTACGGCATTCATCAAAGCCGCGGGTATATTGATGAATAATCTCAATCTCCACATTGCCCTCGTCCAGGCTGATGATATCGATGCTGTGAATGGACAAGCCCAGCTCCTCCAGCGCACTGCGAATCTGCTCCTCCTGCATGAACAGCTCCTGGCCCTCCCGCTTGATTTCCTTAGCGAGATCCTCCATGACCTGGGAAACGCCGGAGAGCTGCTCGGCGACCAATTGCCGGCTGTCCCAGATCTGCTTCTTCCAATGCTGGTCATTCTTATAGATATGATACTGCTGCACCATAATATCCAGCACCTGATCAGGCTTCACACACAGCCGCTTCCATTCCGGCAGGATGTCCTTACGGGTGATCGTGTCCCGGAGCTCCACCTCCGTCATCATATCGGTCATATATTTGTAGGTTTGATAAAAGCGCTCATCCCAGCACTGAGTTCGTTTCCAGCAGGTTGCGCAGGACTTCTCCGCCACGGCATTCATGAAGTGCCCGACCTCCTCGTCCTTGCGGAGCGGCTCAGTATCCACGGTGATCTGCTTGAAGCTGCGCGACAGCTGCCGGAACACCTCGGAGAACTGCTCCACCCGCTGGGCCGTCACATCGCGGACACGCCGCGCATAATCATGTTGCGACTTCAAGTTCTCCTGCGTCCCCGGCACATACTTGGCCAAGGTTTGAATCACGGCACCGGGGGTAAGGAGGAACAAGGCCACAGCTGCCACCGATTCCCAGGTCGAGCTCATGATATCCGCCTGATTCCCCAGGTAGACGGATAGGATGGAAGAGCCCAGCAGCATCCCGAAGGCTACCGCCATCCGGTTGCCCTCCTTGAGCAATCCGGCCAGCATGCCGGCGAACGCGAGCAGGCTCATCTGATAGATGGCACTGGAGTTAGCCAGACTGAGGATCAGTCCCGTGATGACGCCGACCGAGGCTCCGAGCGGAGCGCCGCCGACCAGCGCGAACAGCAGAATCAGATATCGGGACAGCACATGCTCGATGGTAAGCGAACCGACCGTCCAGCCAACCGTCCCTGTCATGACCGAAGCCAGCAGGATGATCAGGCAGATCACTTCTTCATTTTTGAGGCTATAATTTTTGCGGGTTAAGGTAAAGACCGGCACCGCCTGTAGGAAGATATGCGTCAGGATGAGGCTGAGCACCGCCTCTACCCCGGTCATCATGAGCGTATACCAGCTGAACTGGGTCGTGACCAGATGGGAGAACAGCTGAACGAAGAATACGGTGGTAAACACCATCGCAGGAGCGTAGGAGATATCCGAACGCTGGAAGCGCTCAACTCCCTTCTGCAGCAGCAGGAACACGAGCATCTCCGCGAGCAGATATCCCGTATGCATCGGCTCGAAGGAGAACAAGCTACCGGCTGCCAGAAACACCCCGGTCCAGAACAGCAGCTCTCTCCGCAAAAAATACATGACGGCGAAAAAAGCGACTCCAAACGGCGCCAACTGATCCAGGATCATGGCCCGTCCCAGCAAAAATGCCATGAACAGCAACAGAATCGTCCATTTCTTGGCGACGACAGTCTGCACCAGCCTGTTTTCCACAACCACGTTTTTCATTGAATTCCCGACTTTACTCATCGTATCGGAACCGGCCAACTTTACGCGTTTGAGAACCTGCTTTTTTTGCATAATCTCTTTACACCACCCATACACTATTAGTGGTTCTTAGTATACGAGCTGTCTTTCGGAAAGTTTGTCACAATGCGTCTCGCAGACCGAAGTTTTTTCCGACAAATTGAGGACGCACGCGAAATAGGGGAGAGACAGGGTGTACACCAAGTTGTAAGCGCTTACTATGAATTGGAACAGTCAGCTTGTCACCTCATGTTCGTGGCCTGTTCGATTCGAAACAGCGGTCTTTACCGGAATACCTGTCGATTCTCCGCTCCTCTCAAGAAGAACCGACAAAACTAGTGTCCTTCGGTTGAACAGCACGAGCTATGTCAGGCTTCTGGCGAAATTCCCCGCTGCCGGATGACAAGTCTGGCCAACTGGCGGCATTCCTCTGAATCAAGAAGCGGCAAGGCTGACTCCTTCACGCGAAACTAAAAAGACCCTGCAGGCAGCAAACACTGCACACAGGGTCTTATCACAACATATAGCGGCAGAGGGGATCGAACCCCCGACCTTACGGGTATGAACCGTACGCTCTAGCCAGCTGAGCTACGCCGCCACAACAAAAATGAGTATATCTCAAGCCATAGTGCTTGTCAAGCAAAAAAGCCGTTCGTCCCGGAGCCCGGTCGGCGAACAGCTTTGAATTTCTTATATTTAGAAGCAGTTCCGAGCCTTAATCCCTACGCGCACCGCGGCCGCCCCGTTTGCCCTCAGTGTTCTTCTTGAGCGACGAGATCCGGTCTTCGCTGTCCTTCAGGAAACGCGCCATCTTATCTTCGAACGTAGGTTTGCCTGCGGGAGGTTTACCGCCACGGCCACCACGATCTCCACGGCCGCCACCAAATCCGCCGCCGGGCCGGTCACCGCGATTAAATCCTCCGCCAGGGGGACGGTCACCTTGCCTGTCAAACCGAGCGGGCCTTGCCGGAGCAGCATCTACCGGACGATCAACAGATTGCTTGATCGATAACCCGATTTTGCCGTCTTTGTCGACATTAATCACTTTCACGGTGACGACATCTGCTAGCTTGAGATGATCGTTGACATCCTTGACATAATTGTCTGCAATCTCCGAGATGTGAACGAGTCCTGTAACTCCCTCGGAAAGCTCGACGAACGCCCCAAAGTGAGTAATGCCTGTCACCTTTCCTTGCAGCTTGCTGCCCACTTCAATTGCCATAAAGTAAACTGATCCTCCCTTGAATAGTTAGACAAACTTAAAAGAAAACGAAGCTACGCCGATTATAACGCACGGCATTCTTACGGTCAACATAGCTTGACAGATATGTTCCGCCTATTTCCTGACGCCCTGCGGGGAATAAAACAGCGTTTCTCCCGGTTTCACATATTGGAGTTCCTTCCGGATGATCTGCTCCACGTACTCAGGATCATCCAGCCTTGCAATCTCACGGTTCGCACTATCCTGTACCCGCTGAGCCTCGGCACGTTTCAGTTCGAGGGCGCTTAGCTTTTCTTTCCGGTCATTGATCTTATCGACTTGGTTCCAGAGAGTGACACCAGCCCAACTCAGAAAGCAAATTAGTACCAGCATCACCAGTCGGCGCCGACGCATGGAGCCTTTATTATGGAGTTGCGGATCGGTTGCTTTAGAGACTGCCT
This sequence comes from Paenibacillus filicis, assembly GCF_038070315.1. Classification (NCBI taxonomy): domain Bacteria; kingdom Bacillati; phylum Bacillota; class Bacilli; order Caryophanales; family Paenibacillaceae; genus Paenibacillus; species Paenibacillus filicis. The sequence continues at coordinate 29,972 of NZ_JBBPCC010000040.1, forward strand.
GCATGTTTGGCGAATCCTCCTAGAACGATCAAAAGAACCGGCGAACAAGGTTCGCGACGCTTTGACCGGTTTTCTGCATCCACACGGGAATAGGGAAGCGTATCCACTTGCCAAGCGGCCTCAGGAGCCACACTAGCAATTTCCACACAGGATGGCATAATTGTATCACAATTCGATACAGGAACATAGCTGTCGCCAGCAAAAATCCTAAAATGATCACGAAGACCCGGTAAAGTGCGACCACCGGCTTGATAATCAGCAGTATGACCATTCGCCGGATAAACAGTGCCGTCCCGACGACAACACGAATGATAAATCTGATTACCCAAATGACCGGACGGCTAAACAGCAAAAAGTATAAAACAATTCCAATGCCCAGTCCCAAGAAAATAAATGGCCTGACCTCGCCCCAATTGCTCTCATAGAGCATGGCGAACACGAGCAGCGTTCCGGCAAACCAGTAGACGAGATCCAGCACGGACTTGACCCATCCGGGCATCTTCAGCTGGCCAGCAAGCACCCGGTACACATCAAATAGTCCGCCCAGCGACAAGCCCCCCGCACACATCATGCCGAGCGTAAGAAACTGTACGTTTAGCGTCACTTAAACAGCTTGCCCCATAGCCCCTTGGACTTGCCTTGGGCATTGCCGTCAAGATAAGCCAGCTCGTTCACAAAGCCTTCGATCGCCACCAGACCCTGGTCCAGGCTCAGGTTTTTGATATGCAGATTCTGCCCCTTGATCATCAGATAACCGGCATCGGTCTCCAGCAGAAATTCCTCACTGTCGAAGCTCTCCACGTTCAAGACACCGGAAACCTCCAGCAGCTTGCGATTGAGCATCTTGATTTCCTGTCGCTTGGTTTTGCCCGGTTGCTCCACCATGGGTTCGTCCCCCTTTTGAACGCTTGGCCGCAGGCAGCCTCCGGCCGTCCTGTCCAAGCTTGCTTACTATTCAAAATATGGGAGGAGGACGAGGTTTAGAACCTGTACGCACCGGTCTGCCATGAAAGAAACAAGGACAGTACAATCGCATGCTGCGATAATACTGCCCTTCTTGGATGAGGAAGGAGAGCGGCGTCCCTCTTAGAAGAGGGAGTCCGTCTCCTGCACGATCTTTTCTTCCTTCAACAGCGTGAACATCTGAGCCGCATCTTCCTTGCGGGTCGATTCGGACAAGAGCTCTACGCGGATGGTGACAAGCTTCTGGCCGAACTGCACCACGAGCTCGTCGCCTACCTTAACGGCGCTGCTGGGCTTGGCTTCCCGGCCGTTGATCCAGACCCGTCCTTGCTCGGACACGTCCTTGGCGACCGTACGCCGCTTGATCAGCCGGGAAAGCTTCAAAAACTTGTCCAGACGCATTACTTCACCGCGTCTTTGAGCTTGTTGCCGGCCTTGAAGGCAGGAACGTTCGATTCTGGAATCGAGATTTCTTTACCGGTTTGCGGGTTGCGGCCCGTACGGCCAGACCGTTTACGGGTTTCGAACGTGCCGAAACCAATCAATTGGACTTTCTCGCCGCTGGCGAGCGCATCCGTTACTTCACCTAAAAATCCGTTGAGTACGGATTCCACGTCTTTTTTGGACAATCCGCTTTTTTCAGCGATGTTATTCACGAGATCTGTTTTATTCATGGGTTAGATATCCTCCTTGGGTAATGACACTGAACTAACATATTCTTTGCCTCTCAGGAAAATCCTGCTAGGTTGCTTCAGTTTTCAGAACTTTTTTTGCTTCCTGCCACAACTCTTCCATCTCCTGCAAGCTGGTGGACTCCCACTTCTTACCTTGCTCCCGCAGGCTTTTCTCGATATAACCGAAGCGGCGCGAGAACTTGCGGTTGGCGTCTGCCATCGCCTCCTCGGGCTCTACCTTCAGAAAACGGGCCAGATTGACGACGGCAAAGAGCAGGTCACCGAGCTCCTCCTGCTGCTCGGCCCGGCCCAGATGCAGGATCGCATCCTTCACTTCCTCCAGCTCAGATTCGACAACGGGAAGCACCTCCTCGAGCGTCTTCCAATCGAAGCCGACACCGGCGGCTTTCTTCTGCAGCTTGTAGGCCTTCAGTAGTCCAGGCAAGTCGCGCGGCACTCCCGACAGCACCGGTTGCTCCTCCGGATCGATGCCCTTGCGGCGCTTCTCCTCTTCCTTGATCTGCTGCCAATTGCTAAGCGCCTCGTCCGCATCCTCCGCCTGCTGTGTACCGAATACATGCGGATGGCGGCGGATCAGCTTCTCATTGAGCTCAGCAATGACATCGAACACGGTGAAGGAGCCCTCGTCCGCTTCGATCTGGGCATGCAGCATGACCTGCAGCAGCAAATCACCCAGTTCCTCGCGCAGATGATCCGGGTCGTCCTCGTCGATCGTCTCCAGCACCTCATAAGCTTCTTCGATCAGATTGCGGCGCAGCGACTGATGCGTCTGCTCCCGGTCCCACGGGCAGCCTTCGGGACTGCGGAGAATCTCCACAATCTCATGAAGCCGCGAGAAGGTCCGCTTGCGTACGCTCTCGCTCTCGGTGCGAGGCACCCAGACCAGCGAGAGGTTCCCGAAGCCTTCGACCCGGTCCAGCTCGTACAGCGGCACCTCGCGGACTCTCTCTTCACCGGCTACGCCGAGCGCATGCCCCACGGTAACCGGATAATCATCCGGGTACAGCTCCATCAGCGTCAGCTTAACATCCGAGGCCGTGAACGTATCGTACACCTGTCCGATGAGCGTATGCAAGTGCGGATTGAGCGAATAGGCAGACAAGGCCGTGCCGTCGAGCAGCTGGAAGCCCTCAATCGGGTCGAAGCCCAGCCGCAGGAAGGCCTGATCCAGGAAGCTCTCGCCGCCGAGCAGCGTCAGCAGAATGCCTTCGGCCGCACAGCGTTCGCGCAGCAGCTGCACAGTCCGTTCGGCGACCATCGGATGCCCGGGAACGGCGTACAGAATCTCACCTGCTTCGGACTGCTGCGCCTTGGCAATCAGCCTGTCCGCGATCGTCTCATAGACGTTCTCAAATTGATCATTCGCTTCGTAGACCGCATCGAATGATTCATATCGGATGCTGTGATGATCCAGCATCGAGACGACCGGATGCTCGCGGGTGCGCAGAAACAACGCGCCTCCCCGGTTTCCGGCCGCTTCCAGCTTGCGCCAAGCTCCCAGCGTTAATTGGGTTTCGTCTCCGGTCCCCAGACCGATGACGGTAATTTGCGGTTGAGCGCTCATCTCCGGTATCCCTCCTTCTAAACTTCATTCATCCCGCGGGGCTCCGCTGCCACCGCTACCGCAGCAGCCCTAGCCGCCGCAGCAGCGTGACCGGCTTGCCGCGCAGCTGCGGTACCAGTTCTAGGTCCTGCGCGGTGATCACGCGCAGAACCAGCAGCGCGAGCGCATACGCGAGCGCGCCCACGGCGACGCCGCTCAGCGCGGTAACCGCGGCCAGCCCCCGGGGGGGCAGGGCCAGCGGAAGCCGCGCAAGCAGCGGCGCAGCGCCTTGCGTCACGGCCAGCAGGCCGGCCGTCATGGCCCCGATGC
>NZ_JBBPCC010000041.1:0-30375 GCF_038070315.1 Paenibacillus filicis
CCCAGCAGCGGGGCTAGGACGGCGCGGCCGCGCGGAGCCGTGACGCGGGCGGCGCGCAGCGCATGCGCGAGCGACAGCGCCGCCGCGAGCGCAAAGGCCGTGACGGCAGCCCAGGCGGCGCCGTCGATGCCGTAGCGCGGGACGAGCACAGCGTTGCCCGCCACTTTGACCAGCGCGGCTGCGAGCAGGTAGAGGGCCGGGGCGCGGACCGCGCCGAGGCCCTGCAGCACGCTGCCCGCTACCAGATTCACCACCGTCAGCACGGCGGTGAAGGACAGCACCCGCATCGCGGCGGTTCCCTCCGCCGTACGGAAGAACATCACGTTCAGCGGCTCTGCCAGCAGCGCCAGGCCGAACGAAGCGGCGAGGCCGATCAGCAGCGTCGCCCTCAGCGCATAAGCGGCCCGGCTCTGTACCGCCTCCAGGTCCCCACGATGTGCGGCTTCCGCGATCGCGGGGACGAGTGCCGCGGCCATCGAGGAAGCAACCATCGCAACCAGCTGAACCAGCGGCTGTCCGTGGTTGTACAGACCGTACTGGTACAAGGCCGCGCTCTCGTCCAGCCCCCCTGCCGCGAGCAGACGCGGCAGAGTAAACGCATCGACCAGCCCCAGAATAGGAACCGCCAGTGTGCCGAGACAGATCGGCAGCGCATAGGCCGCCAGCTTCTTCGCAAGCTGCCAGTCTCCGAGTCTGCGGCTCGTCGGGGCATGGCCGCTGACGCCCCCGGTTAGGTCTGCGCCCTGCCCGGGCTGCCTGCGCTTGCCCTCCTGGCGCCAATACAGGAGCATGACCGCCAGCCCGGCGGCTGCACCCGCTACCGAGCCGAACGTAGCCCCGGCGGCGATCATCTCCGGCGACGCCCCCCGGCTCATCAGCACGAACAGCAGCGCCAGCATAGCTGCTACGCGCACCGTCTGCTCCACAACCTGTGACCAGGCCGTAGGAGCCATCAGACCGTAGCCCTGAAAATACCCGCGCAGCGCCGACATGACGGGGACGACAAGCAGTGCAAACGATACGCTACGGATCGCCGGCGCCGCCTGGGCGGCACCCATCCACCCCGAGATCCGGTCTGCACCCAGAAACAGCAGCATGAAGCAGAGTATGCCGGTTACGAGCAGGACGAGTATGGACACCCGCAGCACCTGGCGGGCTTCCCCATCCCGGCCTTCCACAGCATATTCCGAGACGAACTTGGAGACGACGAGCGGAAACCCGGCCGTCGCCAGAAACAAGATCAAGGTGTACAGCGGATACACGGCATTGTACATGCCGAATACCGTATCTCCCGCCATATTCTGCAGCGGGATTTTTTGCAGCGTGCCCAGCAGCTTGGACACGACCGCAGCCATGCCCAGCAGCGCAGCTCCCTGCAGCAGGGCCGAAGCAGCTTGTCCGCCGGAGGGGACTTTCTTCTCGAGCGACAGCTCTCCGGCACGACTGGCCTTACCATACGCCTCCGTGGATGCATGGAGACTGCCGGCAATGGAATCCCCGCCGGGTATCTCCTGTATCAGGCGCTCCGCCCCGATCCGCCCCTTCTTCTTGCCTTTCCTCATCCTGCCATGGCCTCCCGCAACAACCGTCCGTATCCAGCTAACGCCTACATTATACCGCAGGATAAGACATTTTCCAAAAGCTTGCCGTCCGTGGCGAAGTCTGCGCCTTGTATCTGGTGAACATAAAAAAGCTCCCTGTCCTCTTCCCCTAGAGGGAAGCTGTCAGGAAGCATGTTGCCCGCGCCTTGACGTACCGGGAGCGCTTCTTCATAGCTAGGTACGCTTATTGCTCCATCTGCTTGGCCAAAAAGCCTGCGGCGGTCTCGGCCATCTTCAATTCCATCTGACCCATCTTCAGGTTCTCGTCTTTATTGACCAGGACCACCGAGCCGATCGGATCGCCACCGGCTACAATCGGGGCAATCACATAAGAGCCATACTGCTCGGGAGCATCCTTACAAACCTCATAGGAGCCTGCTGAGCTTTCTAGAGAGGCCTTGCGGTTCTCCATGCTGGATTCGACCAGCGAACCGATCGATTTATCCAGGTAATCCTTCTTGGAGCCACCTGCCACAGCGATGATCGTATCTCGGTCCGTAATCAAAATGATATGGCCTGTGCTTTCAAAGAGAGACTCGGCATATTCCTTCGCGAAATCCCCAAGCTCACCGATAGGCGAATATTTCTTGAGAATGACCTCTCCGTCACGGTCCACGAAAATCTCAAGTGGATCCCCTTCCCGGATACGCAGGGTACGACGGATCTCTTTCGGAATCACAACCCTGCCAAGATCGTCGATACGACGAACGATTCCAGTTGCTTTCATAATTCTAGATGCCTCGCTTTCCTTGAAGAATGTGAACCAATCTGGATTACCCTGTTGTATACGAATGGAGGGAATTCGATTGACCATAGTATTCTTCGATTCCCAGAGGGTTATGCATCTGACACCTGGTTCGGGCGATCCGCTCTTGCCTCTTTGTATGTACGGGCTATGTATGGGCCGCCGCTGTTTTCATTATGTCCAAAAAAATGAAAACAAAACAGGATGCCCCTGCGGGGCACCCTGGTAATTGTTACTTCTTCTCTTCGGTTTTTGGAGCTTCTCCAGCAGGCGGCGCGTCTGTTTTTGGAGCCTCTACCTTGGGCAGATTATTCGTCTGAATCAGGCCTGGCAGTTCTTTCTCCAGGAATTCGTAAATCTTCGTCTGAGCCGCCTCGGAACGAAGCGCATCCTTGGCTTGATCCAAGGTCTTCGTCGTACGCGTTTCAACCTTCATCACATGGTAGCCGAACTGCGACTCGACCGGATCGCTGATCTGATTGAGCGGCAGCTCGATGGCAGCCTTCTTGAACTCAGGTACCCATTGGGAAACAGGGGCGTTCTCGTACTTGCCGCCCGTGTCCTTCGAACCCGGATCGTCCGAGTACTCCTTAGCCAAGGCGTCGAAGTCCCCGCCTGCCTTCAACTTGTCCTGTACTTCCTTGGCGCGCTTGAGCGCATCTTCCTTGGAACGCGTCTCCTTGCCTGTTGCCGCATCCGTCGTGCCGATCAGAATATGGCGCACGGTAGCTGTCGTATATACACTTGGATCCTTCGCAAGCTGCTCATCGTATACTTTCTTCACGTCAGCATCCGTTACCTTGCTCTCCGCCGATACGATGGCCACAAGGCTGTTGCCGATAAAATCCTGAATGTCCTGCTCGGTGACATTGTTATCCTTGAGCGCCTTTTCGAGACCGCCCTCCTGCATGCCGAGGTAGGTCTTGATCTGCTCCATCTGTTCCTTTGCCTGCTTCGCGGCATCTTCCTTGTCTTTCGCCTCAGCGCGGGCACCCAGAACTTTAAACGCAAGCAATTGATTCATAATATCATGCTGGAACGCAGGATCTGTCTTGAACTGTGCGTATTGCGGATAAAATAACATATTGATATTGACAAATTTGTCGAATTCAGCACGCGTTACGCTGCCGTCCTTGTAGGTTACAAGCACATCGGCGGGATTGCCCGTAGCAGCTGGCGTCGTTGCCTCTGTTCCTGTCGGTGGAGCAGCCGGAGCTTCTTCCTTCTTGCCACAGCCCGCGGCGAGACCCGCCACCAGCACGAGCGACATCATCGCTGCGGCAAGTGTCCGGTATGATTTCCTTTTATTTTGCTGCATTTTGCAGTTCTCCCTTCGATTTCAGCGCACGTTTGTATTGTACCAGAAACCGCTCCAATAATTCGATGGATTGTTCTGGCGTCAGTCCCTTGCCCTTCGTTTCGATCGTCATATTCGAACCCGTCATCAGCCTGACGCGATTCTCAAACTCCTGGGCCAGCTTGCCCCAGGCTGCCGTCTCGAGATTGCCATTCTGCTCGGCGTGGATGCGCAGCTCGTAATCCTGCCCCTTCTGCACAATCGTCTCGATGCCGTACATCGCCCCGTACACCTTGAGTCTTGCCGCAAGCAGCAGATTATGCACCGCATCCGGCAGATCGCCGAACCGGTCGACCAATTCATCATGCAGCTCCGCCGCTTCGTCCAGCGATTGGACGGCCGCGACCTTCTTGTAGATCTCGATCTTCTGCACACTGTCGTAGATGTAATCTCCCGGAATGTAGGCATCCAGTTGAATGTCGAGCTGCGTCGACCAGGTCTTGACCTCGGGCACCGGATCGCCGCCGATTTCCTTCTTCCGTTTGTTGACCTCCTCGGCCAGCATCTGGGAATACAGGTCGAAGCCGACAGACGCTATAAAGCCATGCTGCTCGGCACCGAGCAAATTGCCCGCGCCGCGAATGGACAAGTCTCTCATCGCAATTTTAAACCCTGACCCGAGTTCTGTAAACTCCTTGATCGCCTGCAGCCGTTTCTCGGCGACTTCTGTGAGCACTTTGTCGCGCTGATAGGTGAAGTAGGCATACGCAATCCGATTGGAGCGTCCTACCCGTCCGCGGAGCTGATACAGCTGGGATAACCCCATCTTGTCAGCATCGTGAACGATCAGCGTATTGACATTCGGGATGTCCACACCGGTCTCGATGATGCTGGTGCTGACGAGCACATCGAATTCGCCATCGAGGAAGTCCAGGATCGTTTTCTCCAGCTCCTGCTCCGACATCTGTCCATGGGCCACCGTCACGCGGGCATCCGGGACAAGCATCGAGATCTGCTCCGCCATCTGTGTAATGCCCTGCACCCGGTTGAACAAGTAGTACACCTGTCCTTCCCGGGCAAGCTCACGCTCGATGGCCTCGCGAACGAGCGAAGCGCTATATTCCACGACATACGTCTGGACCGGGAACCGGTTCTCAGGCGGCGTCTCGATGACCGACAGATCGCGAACACCCAGCATCGACATATGCAAGGTACGCGGAATCGGCGTAGCCGTCAGCGTCAGCACGTCGACATTGGTCTTCAGCCGCTTCAACTTCTCCTTATGCGAGACGCCGAAACGCTGCTCCTCATCCACGATCAGCAGCCCGAGCTCCTTGAACTGCACATCCTTGGACAGCAAGCGGTGCGTGCCAATGACGACATCGACCGTTCCCGCCTTGATGCCTTTCATCGTATCGGTCTGCTCCTTCTTGGAGCGGAACCGGCTTAATACCTGGATATTGAACGGGTAGCCCGAGAAACGCTCTCGGAACGTTTCATAGTGCTGCTGGGCCAGAATGGTCGTGGGCACAAGTACAGCCACCTGCTTGCCGTCGATCGCGGCTTTAAATGCCGCCCGGATCGCGACCTCTGTCTTGCCATACCCTACGTCGCCGCACAGCAGCCGGTCCATCGGGCGGGCCCGTTCCATATCCTTCTTAATCTCCTCGATAGCCCGAAGCTGATCAGTCGTCTCGTCGTAAGGGAACATGCCCTCGAATTCCTGCTGGTACGCCGTGTCCGGGCTAAATCCGTAACCGGTCGTCGCCTGACGCTCGGCATACAGCTTGATCAGATCGTCGGCGATATCCTGAACGGCCGCGCGGGCCTTCGTCTTGACCCGGTTCCAGTCGGAGCCTCCGAGCTTGTAAACCTTCGGCTCCTTGCCTTCCTCGGCGCCGACGTATTTCTGCACATGGTCGATCTGATCGATCGGAACCGATAGCTTGTCGCCTCCGGCGTATAGAATATGCAAATAATCTTTATGAATGCCGCCAACTTCCAGGGTGCCAATGCCTAAGAACTTACCGATCCCGTGATTGACGTGAACGACGTAGTCACCGACCTTGAGCTCCTGGTAGCTTTTGATCCGTTCGGCGTTCTCAATCTTTTTATCCACCTTGCGGGCCTTGCGCTGCTTCTGGGTGAACATTTCGCCTTCGGTGATCACCACGAGGTGAATGCCCGGCAGCTCGAAGCCTGTCTGCAGACTGCCGTCTACAATCTGCGGCTCGTCGATCTGGTAATCGGCCAGCACGCGCCTCAGCCGCTCAACCCGCTCCGCTCCGCCCGCCATCATCATGACCTGGGCACCAGACTTCTTCCATCGCTCCATTTCGCTCTTCAGCAAGTTCATCTGTCCATGGAAGTTCTGCATCACCCGGCACATGAAATTAATGATATTTTGCGGTGTCGTATTCGGCACCTGCCGGAGGAATAGCGACATATACAATGTCGGGAAAGGCCTTTTATGCAGTAACGTCTCAAAGGATTTGGACAAGGTCAGCTGAGGCAGGCACTTGCCATCCCCGAGCGATGTGGTCACCCACTCCGCCTCATCCTTCTCCAGCTGCCTGGCCGTTTCGATCAGGCGAGCCGGTTCGTCGACCAGCAGCACCGTATCCTTAGGCATGTAGTCCAGCAGCGTCTGCTTCCCAGGGAAGAGCAGTCCCATATACTTGAAGATGCCGGGGAACTGCTGTCCTTGACGCATCTGCTCGATCTCATGACCGATCCCCTCCAGCAGTTTGTCCTTCGCGGTGCGGTCGGACATTTTGCCAAGCTGCTCCTGCAGCAGCTCATAGGCGTGCTGCGCCGCCGTTTGTAACCGGTTTCGGTCTACGACAACCTCGCGGCAAGGCATGATGTCCAGCTGCTGATATTTATCCATCGAACGCTGATCAGCCGCATCGAAGGAACGGATCGAATCAATCTCCACATCGAAAAGCTCAATCCGGAAAGGGTGCGGACTCGTCAGCGGAAATAAATCGACGATTCCGCCGCGGACGCTCATCTCTCCCTTTCGCTCTACGCGCTCCACCCGCTCGTAGCCGAATTCCACCAGACGCTCGATCCAGGCATCCAGCTCAACCTGCTGGCCCACCTCGACCGTCATCCGGGCTTCGGCTATCGCCTCCTGCTGCGGGAGCAATCTCCGCATGCCGGCATACGGCACTACCACTACGCCGCGGAAGCCCGCCGCAAGCCTTGACAGGGCGTCGATACGCTGCGCCAGCATCTCAGGACTGGCAATAGCCGATTCTGCGGCTAGCAGCTCCTGTGCGGGGAACAACAGCACTTGACCCGGAGGCATCAATTCCTCCAGATCCTCAAACATCTTCTGTGCGGCAAACATATTGTGGGTCACGACAAAAAGCGGCTGATGCAGCTCTTCATACAGCGATGCCAGCATCACCTGCCGTGAAGAACCAGTCAGACCGGCTACCAATTGTTCTCTCATACCGGACCGGATGCCGGAGACGACGCTCTGGAAATCCGAATCGGCCGAGAATGCCTTTATTAACGCCTGCAACCAGGACACCCCTCTCAACCACGTCACACTAAAAAAAAGCCTAGAGCGGTCATCGCTTTAGGCCAATCCTCATAAGAAAAGCCGGATAGCCACAATGCGAAAAACCCCTATTGCAGAGGATTCGCGAGGAGCGACAGCTCCGGGTTGGCTTCCAGCGCTTCCTTGCAGTAATCGCAAACCACCTTGACGGTGATATCCCCATTAGGGTTATACGATATTATATCTCTCCGTTCCTCAGGGGTCAAGAAATGGAAGCCCAGTTGGAATTCGCTAGCTTCCCCTTGACGTATTTCTCCAATAAAAGTTTGACAGTGACGGCAGATATAAGTAACGGCCATCCTAATCCCCTCCTTGCGCTTTGCCTCATGCAAAGCACCCTTTGGCATTCAGTATGCCCAGGCGGAGAGGAGATTAGCCGGGTGCGAAGCCCCGTTTATACGTTAAACTTCGCCATCGTATGCTCGAAAGAATTCGTCAGCAGATGCTCCATCGCATCGCTCGTCTTATCCAGCACCGCTGCCATCTGGGCGTTCTCGTCCTTGGAGAACGTATGCAGCACGTAATCGGCAATATCCCGTCCCGGAGCGGGCCTCGAGATTCCCATTCGGATGCGGTTGAAGGATTGCGTACCCAGATGTGCGATCGTGGACTTGATGCCGTTATGCCCTCCCGCGCTTCCCTGATAGCGAAGCCGGATGTTACCGTAAGGCGTGTCCAGGTCATCATACACGACGACAAGGTCCTCAATCGACGCCTTGTAGAAATCCATGAAAGCCCGGATCGACTCCCCGGACAAATTCATATAGGTCTGAGGCTTCAGCAGATAAACCTTCTGCCCGTTCACGACGCCCTCGCCCAGCAGTGCCTTGCACTTGCTCGTCGTAATCTTGATCCCATGGCGGCCGGCAAACCGGTCCAGTGCCATAAACCCGATATTATGCCGGGTCTGTTCGTATTGCTTGCCCGGATTACCCAGACCCACAAACCATTTCAAGCCAGCTCCTGCTCCCTTCCCGCTGCCGGAACAGCCGCCGCTGTCCCAGACCTGCACTGCATTTCCTACACTCAATGATACCTGAAAAAAAACCGCAAGCCAACTATGCGTTTCGCCGGCAGACCGAGCCCGTCCCTTCAGCCTTTAGACATGAAGAAGCGTGCCGATGGACATCGGCACGCTTCTCTCTCCTAACCGGCCTGCTTAACTGACCGGTTGTTCGGATTTATCCACCGCTTCGGCCTTGGCCTCGGCTTTGTCCACAGATTCTTCCACCGCTTCGGCATCCTCCGCTTTCTGCGGAGTCAGGATCGTCGCCAGCACATCGTGCTCGTCTGTCTTGACCTCGACCTGCGAAGGCAGCTTCAGGCTGGATACGAGCAGATTCTCGCCGATCTCGAGTGCCGAGACATCGACTTCGATCGAGTCGGGAATCTGCGTCGGCAGGCAGCGCACCTCCAGCTCATGGCGCTGAATTTGCAGAATGCCTCCGACCTGCACACCTGCAGGATCGCCCACATAATCCAGACGCACCGTCGTATTGACCGGCTCGTCCATATTAATCTGATGGAAATCGACATGCAGCAGCTGACGGCTAATCCCGTCGCGTTGGATTTCATTAATCATGACCGGCTGTTTGCCGAACTGAGGAACATCAAGCTCAATTACCGCATGGGGATTTACCTTCAGCAGAGCAAGAAGCTCTTTCTGATCAAGCACGATAGAGATTTGCGACACTTTCTTCCCGTACACGATGCCGGGAACCTTGCCTTGGGCACGAAGACGCTTGCGCTCTCCCTTCGTCCCTCCGTTACGGGCTTCCGCTTTCAATGCAGCAGTCATTAGACAACCTCCTTCAATTGGGAACAAGCCTTGCACTTCTACTTACTTTACCCAATTGAGGGAGGTCTAAACCTTCCGCTTACCGAAAATTGCCTTATCGTCGCCGTGCCTGCTGTTAGATCAGGACTTCAGCTTGGAGGCCGCCTTCTTCGCCGCGAATTTGGCCCGCAGCTTATCGGCATAGCCCGATTTGTTGACCTGGCGCTCGCGGGCGATTGCCAAATCTCCGGATTCGACATTATGCGTAATGGTCGATCCCGCCACGACATAAGCTCCTTTGCCTATTTTCACCGGGGCGATCAGGTTCACGTTGCTGCCGACGAAGGCATCGTCTTCCACCTCGGTAAGCTGCTTGTTGAAGCCGTCGTAATTGACGGTGATGGCGCCGCAGCCAAAGTTGACGTTCCGCCCGATCTGGGCGTCGCCGATGTAGCTCAAGTGAGACACCTTGGTGTCATCGCCGAGCTTGGCGTTTTTGATCTCGACGAAGTCGCCGATCTTGACATTTTGCCCCAGATCCGCGCCCGGCCGCAAATAAGCAAACGGCCCTACGGAAGATCCGTCGCCGACTACGGCGTCCTGCAGCACTGAATATTTCACGGCTACACCCGAGCCGATCTTCGAATCAAGAATGTCCGCCTGCGGCCCAATCGACGCATCCTCGCCGACGACCGTGCTGCCGCGCAGCACCGTGCCCGGATGCAGCACCGTATCCGCACCGATGCGCACATCGGCTTCGATGTACGTGCTGGCCGGATCGATAATCGTGACGCCGCCAAGCATATGCTTGCGATTGATGCGTACGCGCATCGCCTGCTCAGCCTCCGACAAGGCCAGCCGGTCGTTCACACCGATCGACTCGGCCGCATCGTCCAGCACATAGCCGTCAACACGCTCTCCCTGGCTATTCAGAATACCGATGACATCGGTAATATAATATTCGTTCTGTGAATTTTCATTTTTAACTTCAGCCAGCGCAGCGAACAGCTTTCGGTTGTCGAAGCAGTACGTACCGGTGTTGATCTCCTTCACCAGCCGCTCTTCGTCCGTACAATCCTTCTCCTCGACGATCTTGGTGACGAAGCCTTGCGCGTCGCGGATAATACGTCCGTAGCCCTTCGGCTGCTCGACGACCGCTGTCAGAATCGTAGCCGCCGCTCCCCGCTCCTGATGCAACCCGATCATGCCTTGCAGCGTCTCCTCCGAGATCAGCGGCGTGTCCCCACATACCACCAGCGTCAGCGCATCCTCATCCGCGACCAGCGGTCCTGCCTGCAGCACCGCATGGCCTGTCCCGAGCTGCTGCTCCTGCAGGGCATACTCAGCCCGTTCCCCCAGATAAGCCTGCACGGCTTCAGCCCCGTGACCTACCACAACAACGGTGCGGGAGGTTTGAAGACCTTCCAGCGTCGAGACGACGTGTCCGACCATCGGCTTGCCGCATACCGGATGCAGCACCTTGTATAGCTTCGATTTCATCCGCTTGCCTTGTCCTGCTGCCAGCACGATTCCTATGATTTTCAAACCCTCATCCCCTACCCATTCAAGAATCCTATCCTATGCTATGCGGCACCAGGCCGCTCCTCTACATCAATTCCATGATAGCCTACTCCCTGGAAAAAGAAAAGAGAGCCTGATAGGCTCCCTGGAGAACGTGGATTAAGCTCCCTCTTCAATAACTTCTTCTTCCGTAGCGGCACGATCGTATTCTGTGAGTACGGCGGCTTGAATCTTCTCGCGTGTGGAAGAGGAAATCGGATGCGCGATATCCCGGAACTCCCCGTCCGGAGTCCGCTTGCTTGGCATCGCGACAAACATCCCGTTATTTCCGTCAATCACGCGAATGTCATGGACGACGAATTCATTATCGATGGTAATGGAAGCGATTGCTTTCATTCTACCCTCGGAATTCACTCGACGAAGTCTGACGTCTGTAATTTGCACCTTCGGTTCACCACCTTTTTCCATCTAGAAGACTTGAGGTAGTAATTCCACATTTTAGGGCAAATTCCTGCTCAGACAGCAAACTTTTTTTGGAAATTTATAAAACCTTTATAATAAACTTATTATTCGACAGGAACCACCGCGATGAGATCAATTTCGACAAGAACATCCTTCGGCAGGCGCGCAACCTCAACCGTAGAGCGGGCTGGCTTGTGGTCTCCGAAGTACGAAGCATACACTTCATTAATCTGGGCGAACTGATTCATGTCCTTAATAAACACGGTCGCTTTGACGACTTGACCCAGCGACGAGCCGGCTTCGGCCAGTACGGCCTGGAGATTCTTGAACACCTGATGCGTCTGCTCGACTACGCCACCTGGAACCAGTTGCCCGTCCAAGCCAAGCGGAATTTGTCCCGAAGTAAACAGCAGGTTGCCGAACTGAACGGCTTGCGAGTACGGCCCGATAGCCGCAGGGGCATCTGCCGTAGATACGGACTTGATCGTCATAGGTAAATCACTCCCCGTGAAGTTCTTGTTCTTTGAAATACGTGCCTGGCACCACTTTAATCTGACGCGATTTCTGGTCTACCGTGGACAGCTTGGCGAGCGAGATATAATCCTCCACCAGATGCTCATCCACTTCTCCGGACTCTACAAATACGCCCACACCCTCCACCGTCGCCTTGAACTCCAGCAGCAGATCCTTCATTCCCTGAATGGTTCCTCCGACACGCATGAAGTCGTCAATGATCAGCACCTTCGACTCTTCCTTCAGTGCGCGCCGTGCCAACGACATCGTCTGGATGCGCTTGTTCGAGCCGGAGACGTAGTTGATGCTGACGACCGAGCCCTCCGTCACCTTGCTGTCGCGCCGTACGATGACGACAGGCAGATTCAGGAAGGTAGCTGTGGCGTAAGCAAGCGGGATGCCCTTCGTCTCTACCGTCATAACCACATCGATATCCTTCTTCGCGAAGACGGAAGCGAATAGCTTACCGACTTCATTGAGAACCATGGGCTGTCCGAGAATATCAGACATATACAAGTAGCCGCCAGGCAAAATTCGTTCGGGCTGCTCCAACTGCCGGCACAACTGATGAATAAACTGCAAGGCGCTTGCCGGTGTGACCTTCGGTATGTAACGGACGCCGCCAGCCGCTCCTGCGAGCGTTTGCAGTTCGCCGAGGCCTTCTTCCTCGAAAACTTCCTTGATAATGGCCAAGTCCTCGCTAATGGAAGATTTGGCCGAATTATATCGGTCCGCGAACGTCGTTAATGGAATGAGCGTATGTGGGCGGATCAGCAAGTATTGGGTCATTTCCACCAATCTTGCGCTTCTTTTTAGCTTTTTCAAGAGTGATCCCCCTTCAACCTGGCCTAAAAGCCAGGAAAAACCGAATATTATATTGAGAATATAACATTTTTATACGGTTAGGATCAAGGTAATTAGCGAATTTTTTTGTTATGTGCATGTCATATAATCTAACACGTCTATTGGATTATGACATTATTGTGTCAGCAGCCTCACGGCGTACACGTCTTTGCAGAATCCGCGCAGTCCGTTATACACCCGCGCTACCTTCGATTCCTTGGACACCAGACCGAATACCGTAGGACCGCTGCCGGACATCAACACGCCCTCCGCCCCCAGACGGGTCATGACTTCCTTCAACTGCCGCACCTCCGGGTACAGATCCAAGGTCACTTCCTCCAGTACATTGCCCAGCTCTCCGCACAAGTCATCAAACCGCTTATAGCGGATCGCTTCGATAACTTGCTTCGTCGAAGGGTGACGTTTGATCTCCGCAGCTCTCAGCTTGCCGTAGACCTCGGCCGTCGATACATTGATCGGCGGCTTAGCCAGTACGACCCAGCATTGCGGCGGGGATTCGATAGGCTCGAGCACCTCGCCTCTGCCGCGTGCGACGGCCGTACCGCCCGTCACGCAGAATGGCACGTCCGAGCCGAGCTCGGCGCCGAGCCGCTGCAGCTCGGAGGTTCCGATACCGAGCTTCCACAGCCTGTTCAGGCCGCGCAATGTGGCGGCCGCATCACTGCTGCCGCCTGCCAGACCGGCAGCTACCGGAATTTTTTTATCGAGATGAATATAGACGCCCTGCTTCACCTCATACCGTTCCTTAATTAAGCGGGCGGCTTGAAAGGCTAGGTTCTTCTCATCAAGCGGGATATACCCAGCTTGACTGGAGATGATGATCGTGTCCCGCGGGAGCTCCTGCATCTCGATCCGGTCAGCCAGATCCACCATCGTCATGACCATCTCCACCTCGTGAAACCCGTCTTCCCGTTTATACAATACGTCCAGCGATAAATTGATTTTGGCTGGCGCTTTCTCGAATACTTTCATAGGACACCTTCTTTGCAACTGTCTGTCTTCCTGCTATCGGCCCGATTGCCATGTAATTCTATACTATACCAAAAACCGGACAAAAAAAAGCCGAAGCCTCAGGGAGGCTGTCGGCGTGGAAGACCCTCATTCTCAGTGCCCCGCATACGGCGGGTATGCCGAGGCTTGCTGAGCCGCCTGCTGTGCGGCTGCGTAGTAAGGGAAGCCTTGTCCGCCATAAGTCTGCGGCGGCTGCATAGCATCTTGAGAAGCGACTGGCGCGGTCTGCACCGCCCCCCTCACATAAGCCTGCGGCTGCGGCTCCACTCTGGGCTGCCGGACCGAACCGGCCGAATAGACGGGCGCCTGCGGGCGGGATGCCGTCTGATTGGCCAGAGCCTGTTCGGCGATCTGAATCGCCCTCTTGACCATATTCCCTGCATCCTGCGTCCGTATGCCGCCCCAGCCCTCGCGTTCCACCGTTTCGTAGAACCCTAGATCCTTCGCCAGCTCATACTTGAATTGCTCCGACATCACGCCTCTGCGATTTCTCCGGCTCATCTGTTTCAATTCCTCCTCCGCAGTTGATAAGTATAATAGGTGGCCTTAGTATACGCTGCACGACAACGGCCCATACCTCCGGGAAGCAACATTTCCTCATGCTGTGTCGTCTTGTTTATATAGAAAGAAAATGCGAAAACGGCCAACCGCTGACGCGACCGACCGTTCTTGTATGTACAATTAAGCTATTGATGGATCGCAATCCGCAGTTCTCCATCATCATGACACACGGTGACTTCTACGGATTCCGTCAATATATCTGCATAGCTATAGGAAACACGCTTGAACGACTGCTGCTCTTGATCCAGCTTGACGATAAATACGGAAGGGTAGGTTTCCTCCAAGACACCCGAGCGCTCCACTGTCTTGCGACGGCCGCCATTCGCTCGCAACATAATCTTTTGTCCGACATGAGGTTCCAAACAACGTTTGATCTCCAATAGCGTGTTTTTAGCCATTGACTGCTACCACCTCTTTCCTGTTGATTATAACGCAACATAGGTAGTATGTCAATTTAAGTGAAATATTATATCAGCGGTTTTGATTAATTGTCAACGATTTTTTCTTCAATTCTAAAAAACTAATCATTTGAGAAAAGAAAAAGCACCTTATCGGCGCTTATGTCGGCATAACGTATTGGACCTTGGGTACTCCCCGGCGATAGTTGCCGCGGGATTCAATGCCCCCCATGCCCTCCAGGCCGCTGTGGGTCAGATTGATGACATCGAGAATATCAACCGTATCCCGAATCGGTGTGTATGCGACCTTGACCGCGATACAAAGCGGGTCGAGTGCATGGATCAGCACACGGGAAGGCGAGCTTGCGAAGTTAGCACCGGCTTGCAGCAGCGCTTCGAAATGCGACTGGCAGGCGCCAGCGATGACCGTCAAGTTATCGCGGTTTTTCTCGAATTGCCTGGCTGCCTGAACCGCCTGAACGAAGTTATGAGAGTTCTTGTAGCTGCTGAGCTGAGAGATGTCTCCGTTCACGCGATTCTTGAGCAGACCGTCATGCCCCGTGATGACGACAATATCGGGCCTGACCTGCGGCAGCAAGCGTCTGACCGCATCCGTCATGTTCGGCTCGGCCACGTAATAGCCTTCTGCAGGAACGCGCAGCTCTCCGTACAGGTTCATGCATTTGCGGAGATAGTTGGGGTCCCCGTCCAGATGAAGCACCTTGCCGGGCACGTCAAAGAACACAGGACGCGGCTTAGGCGCCTGGGCAGGCAAGTTCGGATTTGCCGGTGCCGCGGCAGCAGAGCTGCCCCAGCCGACATGCTCAGGGGGTATCGTAGCGGCCAGAGAATTGCGCCGCACAGCTTCCATCCATTTGGGTCTTGTCAGCGTCGTATCGAGGTAGGGGTCGAGCTGCGGCATCACATTCAAGTCAGGCAGCGGAGCGTCAGCGAGCAGCCGAAGCTCCACACCGCGGAGCACGGCGTAGTGCCTGCCCATCTCATGAATTTTGAAAACAATGTCGCCGCCGTACGACTTTCGAGTGACCAGGTCTCCCTGTTTCATGGCTTCATCGCCTCCTCGTCTATCGTATGGCGGCTCTGGGCAAATGGTGCAGACGATTCGCCTACGCCGGATCGTCCTTCCCGGACGCCTTGCCCAAGTAAGCGGACAGCGCCGCCGTCAGCGTCGCATACTCAGCCATCGACAACGTCTCGCCGCGGCGGGACGGCTCGATGCCCGCTCCCTGCAGCAGCTGCTCCAGCTCTGGCTTGGTTTCCTTGGTGAAGAACTTGGCCGCCAGATTGTTATAGATCGTTTTGCGGCGCTGGGTGAAGCTGGCCTGTACGACCTCGAAGAAGAACGCCTCATCCTCAACTTGAACGGCAGGCGCCTCTCTTAGCTTAAGCCTGATGACGGCCGAATCTACATTAGGCTGCGGAATAAACACGGTCTGTGGAACGATCGCAACCAGCTCGGGCTCGCAATAATACTGTACGGCAATACTGAGCGAGCCGTACTCCTTGCCCCCCGGTTTGGCAGCCATCCGTTCGGCCACTTCCTTCTGAATCATGACGACGATATTCTCCAGAGGAAGACGCTCCTCCAGGAGCTTCATCAGGATAGGGGTCGTCACGTAGTAAGGAAGGTTCGCCACGACGCTCACCTTGTCCACACCCTGGAACCGTTCTGCGAAGAGCGCCTGCAAATCCACCTTCAGCACATCGGCATGCACGACCTCCGCATGGGGGTAAGGAGCCAGCGTCTCCTCCAGCATCGGCAGCAGACGCTGATCGATCTCAACAGCGACAACCTTGGCTGCGAGCTTGGCCAGCTGCTGGGTTAACGCCCCGATGCCCGGACCGATTTCCAGCGCGCCCTTGGAGGCATCCAGCCCGGCGGCGGATACGATACGGTTCAGCACATTCTGGTCGATCAGGAAGTTTTGTCCGAGGCTTTTCTTGAGGGTAAATCCGTATTTCTGCATCAAATCCTTCGTCCGTTTGGGCGAAGCGATATCACCGGCAGTTTGTCCGCCTGGCGCCTGTAAGTGTTCCTGGCTCATGATTGCGCCTCCTCATCTGTTGCCCGCTCCAGCTCCTGCAGGGCGGCTTCGAATTCATCGCGGGTGATCTGAAACGCCCGGCAGCGGTTATAGAATTGCTTGCCGTTGCAATAGCCGATTCCCAGCCTGTTGCCGATAGCCAGCCGTCTTGCGGCTGCCTGCGGATGAACGATGAGCCCGGCCTCCAGCAGATCGTCCCAGCTGATCTGTGACTCTCCGGCCGGCTGATCCGTACGTACATTCGCCAGCGCCTCACGAATAGCAGTCACGGAGGCATTCTCGACACCGATATCTCCCTTGCTGGTCGCCGCCTGCTGGGTGAGAAACGCATGCTTGGCACCCGGAACTTCCCGTGCGATGATCTTACGGATCCGTTCCCCCGCATGATCCGGATCTGTGAAGACGATAACCCCCCTGCGCTCCTGGGCGAGGCGGATCCGCCGGATGATGTCCGCATTAATCGCCGAGCCTCCGGTTTCGATCGTCTCCGCTTCCACAGCACGCTTGATGGCGACTGTGTCGTCCTTGCCTTCCACTACGATAATCTCCTTGATCAAGTCGGTTCTTCCTCTCATCGTTCATAAACATGGAAAAAGAAGAGGGTGCTAGAACGCCTCTTCTTAATCCGTTAATCTATATGCATCAGTCTTCCCGTATTGCGTGCTCCTAGTCAGCAGACGGCTTCTTGGGCCCGATGACGTATACCGTATACCCGCGTTTAGTACCGAAGCGGTCGGCATAGCTGTCACTCTGGAAGTAGACGTCGATCTTATTCCCTTTCACAGCGCTGCCGGTATCCTCAGCCCGGCGGAAGCCGAGACCGTCGATATATACCCACCAGCCGATCGGGATTACTTTAGGGTCAACTGCAATGGTACGACCTTCCGTTACCTTCGCCCCTGATGACGTTACGCCGTATTGCGGATGGCTCTCATCCTTGCCCGTCGAATCCGGTCCTGCCGAATACGCGGTCAGCGTAACATTCTTAATCACTTGCTTATAGCCGAAATTGACCCCATTCTTGGTTACTTCCTCCACATTCGGCGAGGAAGCTGACAATGCGACAACGGGACTCTTGGTTCCTACTGCGACAATGCGCTGCTTGCTTTCCGTTTGTACGGCTTCTCCTACGACCTGCTCCGAGACGAGCACGCCGTCTTCAAACACTTTTTCGGTTTTCTTGATCTTCAAACCTTCTTGACCCTCTTGCACAACTTGTTCCTTGCCCTTGAGCAGCTGGGGCTCATTCTTCTTCACCGTGTCGAAAGCGATCGCTTCCTGCAGCTCGCCTTGTTCCTTCTTAACACGAACGACTTTGACGGGACTATCTGTCGCAAGCTCGCTATCCGGCGCAGGGATAACCTTATCCAGCTCGCCAAGCGTCACGTTCAGCTCCTGCAGCGCAGCGCCTACCGTCTTGCTGACCGTATATACGGTCTTGGTCTCCCCATCCATCGTCAACTGAAGCGGCGTTGTATGGGTAATCGTAATGCGGTCTCCAGATTTAATCGAGGAGTCCAGCCCGTGCGAAAGCCGGTCCTTATCTGACACCGCAATGCCTTGCTCATCCAGGATTCGTTGCAGGACCCCTTCACGGGTTTGGAACTTGCGTTCCTGTCCGTCCACAACGAGCGATACGCGCTTGACAGCCGTACCGTGTAACATCATCAAAAACATGAAAGTCATAGCGAATGAAAGGAGTGTGATAATCGTTATCATACGCAAGTTTCCATGCTTCCATCGCAACGCGAAGGTCATGCTGGATGATCGTCTTACATGGGTTTGCTCAGGTGATACAGCTCCCACTTGTTCGGTCCTCCTTAAAGCCTCGCCATTTTGAGTGTTATGCATGATTAGAGTCTGACGCGACTATGGTAAATGTTTGGAATGCTACTTCCAACTTTTCTTCCGCTGTCATCAGAGCCGCCACTTGCCTGCTACGTCCCCCCTTCGGGCGCATCTTATAAAGTGCTTGGACATTTATCCCATCTACAGGGAAACACAAAAAAGTCAGCGGAGAAGAGGAACCTTCCCGTGACTTTTTTCATTTGGCCCAAATGAAATATAAGCACACGACAATCGTTACCTCTCTCTAGACGCTTACGAGGTTAGCTGACGGATTCGGACTTGAGAGTCGCCCTACCCCGTGTACTTGATCAGCACACAAGGATTCACCCCTAAAAAAACATCCCGTGACCGTCAACCGGTCAGCCGTGATGTGGTTCCCCCGTTTCCCTTTCGGAAACTCAGCGATGTTGGAAATATTGTGATCGATATGAAGTTATTATTGAGTGTACGATGCGAAGGCTTCGGTTGTAAAGTATACAAACAGAGAAAAAAAGAGCGAATTTGGTTCGAATCTGGCATATAAAACGCTTTTTTCAAAACAAAAACCATCTATTTCTCATCCGGACGTAGTCTTAGCATCAATTTCCTTTCGTTTTCTTGATTCGTTATTCGGAACTTCATTTTTGGGTGCGCTTTCCATGGGGAAATGGCCCTATGAAATCCTAAAAAGCTCCATCGCATTCCGACTCGTGATCTCAGCCAATTCTTCTAAGGAAATTCCTTTTATTTCCGCTGCTGTCTCTGCGACCAGACGCACATAAGCAGACTCGTTGCGCTTTCCCCGGTAAGGATGCGGAGCCAGATAGGGGGCATCGGTTTCGATCAGCAGACGGTCCAGCGGCACCTTTTCCAGCACCTCTTTGGGCTGGCGCGCATTTTTGAACGTCACGGGCCCCCCGAATGAAATATAAAAATTCATATCCAGACACAGCTTGGCCGTTTCCCAGCTACCGGAGTAGCAATGCATGACACCTCCGACCTCGGAAGCTCGTTCCTCCCGCAGGGTCTGCACGACATCGTGATGCGCATCGCGGTTATGAATCGCAATCGGGAGACCTACCTTGCGGGCTAGGCGAATCTGATCGCGGAATACGCGATCCTGGACATCCTTCGGTGAGGTATCCCAATAATAATCCAGCCCGATCTCTCCGATGGCAACAACCTTGTCATGGCTGCACAGCGATTCGATCCAGGCCAGATCCTCTTCGGTCATATCCTTCGCATCCGTCGGATGCCATCCAACCGTCGAGTAGATAAAGTCATACTGCTCCGCAAGCGCCAGTGAAGTAGGGATGGTTTCGCGGTTAAAGCCTACATTCACAATTCGACCAATTCCGTTGTCCCTCGCACGGGCAATCACTTCGTGTCGGTCTTCATCGAATTGGGGCGCATTGAGGTGGGCGTGCGTGTCGATCAGCATAGCATAATTCTCCTTTGGCTTGTCCGTTTTCTCTTAATATATAGAAGGAACTGAAACAGCTACAAGGCAAACAGTCGCCGCAAGCCCGGATCCAGCTCCGGAAGATGTTTCACCAGCAGATCCCTTGGGTAATACAGGTGGTATTTTCCCATCTGGATGCCGCTTATGGAGCGGACAATCTCGGATTTGCGCGATATTTCCGTCAGCTGTTCGTTGGAATCGAGCAGCAGGATGGGAAGCTTCTCATCATGCTCGCCCGGCCGGTATATATCATAGGACTGATCGGACGGGAAATCCACCTCGAGGTAGTAGACGGGGTCTATACCCAGTGCTGCCAGCTGCTCTCGCAGCTGCTCCAGCATACTTGCATCGAGCATCTCCAGCGTTACATACTTGAACAATCGCCTTTGCAGAAACCGGCTGCATAAATCCGACAAAATCGGATCGTCTTCCAGGGTCCACTGCATCAGCGTCGTCTGCATGAAGGCTTCATCCAGCAAGTAATATTCGCTGCAGGTCAGCTTGCGCTGGAACAAAGCCGGCAGCGGCGCCAGCAGTGAGCGGAAGGCAAAGCCGTCGTCATACAGATGTCTCGCTCTTTGAAAAATTTTATTCAGCACGACTTCGGCGCTTCGGGTAACCGGATGGAAATATACCTGCCAATACATCTGATAACGTGACATCAGGTAATCTTCCACCGCATGCATCCCGCTATCCTTGACGACGATATGTCCCTGATACGGACGCATCACCCGCAGAATCCGCTCCAGGTCGAAGGTTCCGTAGTTCACCCCGGTGAAATACGCATCTCTCAGCAAATAATCCATCCGGTCCGCATCCAATTGGCTCGAGACCAAGCTGACGACGATTTCCCTGCGATAGGTCTTGGCGATCACACCCGCTACTTCTTGCGGGAAGGTCGGCGACACGCGGCGCAGCACCTCATTGACCTCCGTATCACCCAGCACGATGCGGCAGGACCACTCCTCATGATGGGTACCAAACGTCTTCTCGATCGAGTGGGAGAACGGACCGTGCCCCACATCATGCAGCAGCGCCGCGCAGAGGCACAGCAGCCTTTCTTCCTTGGGCCAATCCTCATACTGATTGCGTTCGAACTGCGAAATAATCTTGCGCGTCACCTCGTAGACGCCAAGCGAATGGGAGAACCGGCTATGCTCCGCTCCATGGAAGGTCAGAAAGCAAGTACCGAGCTGACGGATGCGGCGCAAGCGCTGGAACTCACGGGTGTTAATCAAATCCCAGATTGTTTGATCCTGCACATAGATGTATTTATGGACCGGGTCCTTGAATACTTTTTCTTCCTCCAAGAGATAACTCATAAGGCTCCTCCTTTAGAATTACTTTAGGATTTCGACAAGGATTCTGAAATCTCGAACCGTTTGTCGAATTTTGTCCGCATGTTTCTTCCAAAAATAACGGCAAATTTCATAGGCAAAACCGCCATGCAACAGAATGCAAAATATTTTCATTAAGACGCAAAAGACTTGCTATAGTGCAGCAATTCAAGGGAATTCAACTTTATTCACTTCTTAATCTATCAAATATGCCAATAATTTGTCATGAAATATTGTATTTTTTAGGTTGACTATTTTGGGAATGGTTGGTATCATATGTATAAAGAATATGTCGAAACATGACGATAATTTTTTCATTCCACTATGCGAATACATGAAGTGGACTTCTTGGAGAGGGGAATTTTTAAAATGATGAAATCTACTGGTATTGTTAGAAAAGTCGACGAACTGGGTCGTGTTGTTATTCCTATCGAGCTTCGCAGAACGCTGGGTATCGGCGAGAAGGACGCTTTGGAAATTTATGTTGACGGCGAGCGCATCATGCTGAAGAAATATGAGCCTGCTTGTATTTTCTGTAGCAATGCTGAAAATGTATCTTATTTTAAAGGAAAAATCGTTTGTCACGAATGTTTATCCGAAATGCCAATACCTGTGACAAAATAAGAAAAATAGGTTATAATAGAGATAGCAAATTTAACTATGGTAATTCTAACCTTTTTCATATCTCCTCTTGACTCCCTGAACCTGGATTTTCCCGGGTTCAGGGAATTTTTTTTGCAGCTTTACCGATCGCGATGCAACTCATTGTACAGCTCCCGCTTGGGAACTCCCCGGTCCAATGCCGCCAGCTTGATCGCTTCCTTACGATCATAACCGTCCGCTTCATATTTCCCTACATGCGCTTGAGACGTAAGCTCTCTCCACCACGCGGACTGCTGGTCTGCCTCATCGCCCTGCCCCTCCACATTCAAGATGAAGCAATATTCTCCTTGTGGAGGGTGGGCCTCCAGATGCTCCAGACACTCCGCGATCGTGCCTCGGATAGCCTCCTCATACTTCTTGGTCAGCTCCCGAACGAGACAGAGCGGTGTGTCCGCTCCCAGGCCCTCCGCAATCCGCGTTAACGTCTTGACGATCCGGTGCGGAGACTCGTAACCCATGATCGTTCCTCCGGCTTTCTTCCAGCTGGACAGCTCCTGCTGCATGGGCTTGCCCTCGCGGGGAGGAAACCCTACGAAGGTGAAGCGGTCTGTCGGCAGCCCGGAGATAATCAGAGCCGATAAAGCGGCATTCGCCCCCGGAATCGGGATTACCGAAATGTCCGCCTCGATGGCCAGCTGCACCAGCTCGAACCCGGGATCGCAGATCGCCGGCAGGCCAGCATCGCTGACGAGCGCGATATCATCACCAGCCTGAATCAGCCGGATCAGCTCCGGGCCGCTTGCCTGCTTATTATGCTCATGGTAGCTGACAAGCCGGGTCCCGATCTCGAAGTGAGAGAGCAGCTTGCGCGTCTGCCTCGTATCCTCGGCCGCAATCCATTTGACCTCGCGCAGGGTGCGTACCGCCCGGTAGGTGATATCCTCCAGATTGCCGATCGGTGTTCCCACCAGGTACAGCTTGCCGGAGGCTTGTTCGTTGCTATAGCTTTTTTGAATGTTCACGCTTATCGTATCCTTCGCTTAGTAAGAATCAGGATCATGATCCAAGGTTAGCCTGCGGCCGAAGTACACATCGGCGAGCTCGTCGGTGTACTCCGTCTGGTTTTTGTATACAATGAGCGGAGGCAGGGTGCGCAGCTCCGGCTTGCCGTCTCGGAGTCCGTCGATAAGCACCATATTCGCTTCCTGGTCTGCACGGGGATGGACGAAGCGAATCCGCTTCGGCTCGATCCGGTACTGCCGCATCAAGGCGCAAATCTCCACCAGCCGGCTCGGGCGGTGCACCATCGCCACCTTGCCTCCGGTGCGGACGAGCCTGCTGCTGATGCGGATAACATCCTCCAGCGTGCAGAACAGCTCATGCCGTGCTGCAGCGAAGTGTTCGTTGCTGTTCTGGTCCCCATTCACAACGGGGAGATACGGCGGATTAACGGTCAGCGCATCGAACAGGCCGTGACCGATCTGATCGAGCGCCTGGCGCAGATCTCCGTGCCGGATCTCAATCTGCTCGTCCAACCGATTGAGCTTCACATTGCGCTGCGCCATATCCGCCAGCTTGTCCTGAATCTCAATAGCGGTAATATGCGCCTTGGTACGTGTCGTCAACAACAACGGAATCACCCCGTTGCCGGTACACAGATCCATGATCCGGCCCCGCTGGGGAATCGAGCAGAAACGGGCCAGCAGCACCGCATCCAGTGAAAAGCTGAATACATCATCGCTCTGTATAATTTTTAAATCTTGAGTAAGCAGATCATCCACTCGCTCGCGGTCATGAACAGGTACAGCTTCCACTTCGACAACTCCTCTTTGCTTCCAAAAAAACCGTAGAGAAGTAACTCCTCCCTACGGCTGGCCTTCTTATTTATTCAAAAACGACATGCAGAACAAGCAATCGCCTTCTGTGCGCAGATGTCCGTAATTCACATTGCAAATATGAAATCCCTCATGATAAATCCTAGCCAGATTATCCAGCCCTTCGCCGGCAAATTCCTTCGGAGTCGCCAGCACATGATGATAGGTGGCCAGTGCCGGAGCAGCCGGGTCCGCCTCTTTCTTCAACAGCTTGCGCAGCTGGCTGTTTTCTATACTCAGCCGCTTGTTTTCTTCGAGCAGCTCGATGATTTGCTGCTTGATCTGCCCCAGCTCCGCATAGAAGGAGCCGACTTGCTCTTCCATTTGATCAATTTGCACGAATATATCCCGTTTCACCACGATTGCCATCACCTCTACTCCGCTGGAGCCGTTCACCTACTGCCTAGTGCTTGCTTAATGATGCTCCACCACATCGTCCAATGGAAGATCCATCACTTTTTTCAAATCAAAGACTTGAACCTTCGCCATGCGCTCCCCGATATTGAGGGAAATCAGACGGCCGTTGCCGAATGAGGTTACCACTTCGCTGCCGACGCGAGGAAGATCGTCCTTCGCACTTTCATAGTTATCATGCTCATATTTCAAGCAGCACATCAACCGGCCGCACAGTCCCGAGATTTTGGTCGGATTGAGTGATAGGTTCTGATCCTTGGCCATCTTGATGGAGACCGGCTCGAAATCCCCCAGGAAGGAGGAGCAGCACAGAATCCGGCCGCACGGCCCAATACCGCCGAGCATCTTGGCCTCATCCCGGACGCCGATCTGACGAAGCTCGATCCGGGTTCGGAACACGCTTGCCAAGTCCTTGACCAGTTCCCGAAAATCGACTCGCCCCTCGGCCGTAAAGTAAAAAATAATCTTGTTGCGATCAAATGTATATTCAACATCAACCAGCTTCATCCGGAGCTGATGATCCTTAATCTTCTCCTGACAAACGGAAAAGGCATTCTTTGCCGCCTGCTTGTTATCCTCGACAAGCTGCGCGTCCTGATGATCGGCGATCCGGATCACCTTCTTCAGGGGCAGTACAACGTCGCTTTCTCCTACCGTCCTGCGTCCAATAACAACTTTTCCATATTCAACCCCACGGGCTGTTTCCACGATAACCGAGCTATCCGGATCTACCGGCAGGTCACTGGGGTCGAAATAATAGATCTTTCCCGCTTTCTTGAAGCGGACCCCTACAACGGAGAACAATCCTACACCCCCTTAAGCTGTATCAATATATGTTCCAGCGTGAGCTGGGGATTGGCATTAAACCGCAATCTTTTTTGCGTCTCGACCGCTTGCTCCAGACAAGTGATCCAATGCACAGGCGGTCGGCTAAGCGCCTCCCTGGCCATCCAATCAAGCTGATCCGAGAACACGAGCTCTTGCTGATGTCCTGTTCCGAGCTGCACCATGTCCTTCAGCCACAGAATCAGCATATCCAGCCAAAGCCCAATTTTGTCACTCAGCTCGCCCTTCGTCAGTTTCTGCTGGGAGAGCAGCAGTGCGGAAGGCAAGCGGGACAAGCTCTCTCTTGCTAATTGTATCACTAGGTTTCGAATTTCTGCAAACCCATTTCCTTGAATCATTTCTCTAGCCGCTTCCGGACCTGCAGCCAGATGAACCGCAGCCTGTACGAGCAGCGGCGATTGCCCTTCTGCCAGCAGCAGCTCCTTCATCCGATTGCGGGCCATCGGCAGGAAGGGAACCCACTGCGCCCGCGAACGGATCGTAGGCAGCAGAGCTTGTCCATTATCCGTGATCAGCACCGCCACTACATGTGAGGCTGGCTCCTCAAGAAACTTCAATAGGCTGTTGGCAGCCTGTGTCGTCATCCGGTCGGCTGACTCCAGTACATACATCTTGAGGCCCGATGCCGTTGACCGGTAAGCGAACTGCTTTTGCAGCTCACGGATTTGCTCAATTTTGATCGAGGCGCCGTCCGGCTTCACCCAGTGAAGATCAGGATGGTTACCATGCTCGACCTTCCGGCAGTCCAGGCATTCCCCGCAGGCATCATCGGGCAGTACCTTGCAGTACATCGCCATGGCGAACGCCTTCGCCATCTCACGGCGGCCGGAGCCACTAGGGCCTGTAAATATATAAGCATGGGACACTTTGTCCGTCCGTATGCTGGTCTGCAGCATCTGCTTGACGCGTTCTTGTCCGACGATCGATTGAAAAGACATGATGCTTCAAGTTCCTTTCCTTTATCCCAAGCGAAGGCTGGGCGACCTGTTCTCAGAAAAACAGATTGATCAGCATTCCGCGTATTTCTCCAATTTTCTGCAGCAGCTCAATCCGCCCCTGCTCGCTCTCCAGCAGATCGTCTGCAAGTCCGAGCAGCTCGGCATCCAGCTCTTCCAGCAGCTTGTAGCGCTTAGAGCGGCCGCGGCGGTCCCAGCCTCTCGTCTCCCGGAGCTGAACGCCGCGGCGCGCCGTCTCCTCCAGGAAGCTTTTAATCATCAGCTTGTATTGGCGAAGCTCACGCAC
Source organism: Paenibacillus filicis (assembly GCF_038070315.1). NCBI lineage: Bacteria > Bacillati > Bacillota > Bacilli > Caryophanales > Paenibacillaceae > Paenibacillus > Paenibacillus filicis. The sequence continues at coordinate 25,993 of NZ_JBBPCC010000041.1, forward strand.
CGTCATCGACTTCGCAAGCCGCTGTCCCTGCTGGTCAATCTGGTCAAGCATGCGTTGAAGCTGCTCCCGGGTGGCCCGCTGATCCTGAACCTGCATCATATCCTGAAATGACTTTTGCTGAAGCTGTTGGGAGGATGAATTCTCGCTGCGTATCAGCTCATTGCCGATGGGACGCCAACCCGGGTTGATTTTCACGCAACCTCGACCTCTTCTCTAAAAATGTTCGAAACGCTCGACCGGAAGCACGAATACCGCTGCTCCCCCAACCTGAACCTCGACCGGAAACGGAATGTAGGAATCCGTCGTCCCGCCCATCGGAGAAACTGGAGTCACCATCTGCTCGCGAATCTTGCAGTTCGCCTTGATTACCTGAAGCGCTTCGCTCACGCGCTCATTTTCCGTACCTATCATAAACGTCGTATTGCCTGCACGAAGAAATCCGCCTGTACTTGCCAGCTTGGTTGCACGAAAACCCTCTTTAATCAATGCGTTGGACAACCGGTTGCTATCTTTATCCTGGACGACTGCAATCACCAATTTCATACATCCAGCCCCCTTTGTCAAGGATACGATTCCGCTTACTCTTATATAATTTGACAAGCGCCTGATAAATTCCTTCATTAATAGAGGAAACGTAGGCGGAAATGCTAAACTTCCCGATATCATACTCGCGAAGCAGGCTTTTGGTTCATCATTTTTCCACGAAAGCCTATTTTCAGGAGCGCATAGCCTATCCTGCAGGATGTTCAGTGTAGTACAGACAGATGATTATTCTCCCTGAACCTGCAGACATAGGCTGCGAACGATGTCCCGTACGTCTATAAAAACCTCATCCAGTGAGCGGTTCGCGTCCACGCTGACAATCCGTTCCGGAAATCGCTCGCATAAGAGCTCATAGCCTTCATAGACCTGCCTGTGAAAATCCAGATGCTCCAGATCCAGCCGGTTGACCTCCCGAGTTTCATTCTCCTGGATCCGCTGCAATCCAACCTCGGGATCTACCTTCAAGTAAAGGGTGCGGTCCGGCATCAGCCCGTCAATAGCGAACAGGTTGATCGACAGGACTTCCTCGATACCCAGACCACGCGCGTATCCCTGATAAGCCAGGCTGCTGTCAACAAATCGGTCGCACAAGATGATGGCGCCCTGCTCCAACGCCGGAATCACCTTCTCCACCAAATGCTGCCGGCGGGCTGCGGCATACAACAGCGCTTCCGTTCGTCCATCCATGTTGACATTTGCCGTGCTAAGGATGACCGATCTGATCTGTTCGGCTATATCGATGCCGCCTGGTTCTCTCGTGTACATGACCTGGAGGCCAGCAGCTTCCAAGTCCTTCAGCAGCATTTGGATGATCGTTGACTTACCGGCACCCTCACCGCCTTCAAATGTCAAAAACAACCCCTTCTCCATGCCATTCCCCTTTCCTTCGTATACAAGTTGATGGTCCAACCTCGTTGAAGCACTTCCTTCTGATTATATATGGTTTGTCCGCACATGCCTATCCATGGAACGTAATGAAGCGTTTCTATCAATCCCGATTCTCCAGATGCGGTAACCTTACAGGCACCGTACCCCGTTCCGTAACGTTATGGCCTTGAAACTTGGCTCCCGCAGTCGCCAGCCGCCTCAAGTCCGCCACCGTATCCGCAGTAATCCGTTCGCCTGGATACAGCACCGGTATCCCCGGAGGGTAGGGCACGATCATCTCGGCTGCCGTATACCCCTCACATTCGTCCAACGGGATAGCTATCGTTGATTTGTCGTCGTCATGAATACTCCCTATTCCAAATGGAACCGGCTCAGATACCCAAAGCTTCATGGGCATGCCAGCTGCGGCTGCACATTCATTGGCTACACGGCTAGACTCTATCCTCCGGGTAGAAATAGGGATCGGATGCTGCTCCTCAATCCGGTCCAGTGCTTCGATCAGTCGCTCGCTATCCTCCAGCGTGCTGGCGAGACTGAAGGCCAGTACAACCCGGTCCGCATCGGCCATTTCGGGATAGCAGCCATACCGCTCTAGCTCCGCTTTCAAGCGATAGCCGTCCAGCACTCCTTCTGTGTCATACAGGACTGATTTGAAAGGATCCATCCGGTATTCAGCATTGGACGGACGTGCGCTCCCCCAGCGCGGTCTGGCTGCAAGCCGGACATTCCAGCTATCCAGCATAGCCAGGCCTTCGTCCAGCGCCTGTGTCCCCTGCTCCTGCAAATACTGCCTGCCGAGATCCAAGCTGGCCATAAGCAGATAGGACGGGCTGGAGCTTTGCAGCATCCCCAGGATGCGGCGCAGCGCTGTCCGGTTGATTCGCGGACCTTGTACATGAAGCATGGAGCTCATCGTCAGAGCGGTCAGCATCTTATGGGTAGACTGCACGGCCGCATCCGCTCCGCATGCCATCGCAGATTGCGGAAGCCGCGGATGCCAGCCATAGTGGGCGCCATGAGCTTCATCCACCAGCAACAGCTTGTCTTGATCATGCAGCAGCTTCGCTAGCGGCTTCAGATCGGTCCCTATGCCGTAATAAGTCGGGTTCGTCACGATGAGGCCCTTGGCCGCAGGATAACGCCGGAGCGCTTCCTGTACATCCTCAGCGGATACGCCTATCCGTAGTCCGCTCTGTGTATCCGTTCGGGGATAAATGAATACAGCCTGTGCCCCTGCTAACATTAATCCGTGAATAACCGACTTATGGACATCTCTCTGAACAAGCAGTAGATCTCCCGGCTGGCAGACCGCTGCAATCATCGCCTGGTTGCCGACCGTACTGCCATTCACGAGGAACCAGGTTTCCTCTGCCCCGAAGCAGACAGCGGCCATGTGCTGTGCTTCCTCAATCGCTTCCTCAGGGTGGTGAAGATCGTCCAGGCCCGGAAGCTCCGTCACATCCAAAGCCAGTACATTTTCGTAAAAAGATGCGCCAGGGCCAAATGCCGCTGCACGAGCCTTATGACCCGGTACATGAAACCGGCCCATTGTGTGCTGTGAGTAAGCCAGCATAGCTTCAAATAAAGGCGCACGGCTCGACCATCTATGCATGCCAAATATCCTCATTTCTTAGTTTCCATCCGCTTGGCGGGTTAGCCGTATTGTACCAAATTGATAAGAAAACTAAAAACCCCTCTTCCATCCCCTACGGGAGAAAAAGGAGTTGACGCTGAAACCTTGAAGCTACGCATTCTTTTTATATAAGATTTGTTTCATCTGATGAATGAAAAAAGGATATTTGATATCGCTGACGTCCGTATTGATCATTTCCTGCTCACACTCTTCACAAATGAATTCTGATATAATCATGATGCCGTTTTCTTTCATTTGCCCGCAAATCATGCAAGAAGGAGTCCATTCGTTCTGCAGCGCTTCGCCCATGCAGCCTTCACCTCGAATCTTCTTTTCTATCAGTATGTCCGATTCTCTTAAGAATAAACATCTTTAAACTATTTTTATGTTCGTAGAGCTTATCCGGTGCGGAATATCTTCACATTTTTAGGCAAACGGCCGATAAATGAGATAACGAATACTATGTCTATTGGGTGAAACGATGATGACAACGAGTACCAGCGAACGAACACTGTCCAAAAATTCGACCATTTACAATTACCGATTACTGAAACGAGTCCATCATAAGCCCTGGCATCAATACTTGTTCGCGCTCCTGACTATACTCGCCTGGATTTATGCTCTGCTTCTTACCGACCCTCTGCCGTTTGGTTTGGTTCTGTTCGGAATTCCCATTTTTCACGGGATTTTTCTGCGCATTCTCCTTCAAACCAAAGAGAGCCTTATCCCGGGATCATGGCGCTGGTCCTTCCGCTTGCCTTGGTTCGGCTATGCTCCATTCAGTCACATCTCACTCTCCAAAGTCCGACGCTCGCACATTCAGCTATTCTGGATTGGACTCGCGATGCTTGCCTGCCTTTATCCCTGGATCGATACGCATACGTTCATCTTCGCCGTCTTCTTTCATGTCTGGATACTTCTTCCCCGGTTCACAATCATCCTTCTGTTCCGCAAACATCGGGCAGTCGGTCTACTGAAAATAAACGAGCGAGACACCTCCTGCTACGCACAATGAGCCAGGCTTGTCTCGCTTTTTCTTGCATTCTTTGAACAGATTCAAATAAAACCAAACACCCCTGCTTCAACGGAGTGTTGAAACAGGGGTAACTTGCACCTTGAAAACTGGATACGAAACTTAGCATGCTGAATGCTGTTTAACTGCTTGTTTACGAAGTGGTTACCTTCATAAACATATTGGATAAGCCCTCGACCGATTAGTATTCGTCAGCTCCACACGTTACCGCGCTTCCACCCCGAACCTATCTACCTCGTCGTCTACAAGGGGTCTTACATACTGGGAAATCTCATCTTGAGGGGGG
>NZ_JBBPCC010000042.1:0-25666 GCF_038070315.1 Paenibacillus filicis
TTCACGGAGGTAACAGGGGTTCGAATCCCCTACGGGTCACCAACATGGAGGCTTAGCTCAGCTGGGAGAGCATCTGCCTTACAAGCAGAGGGTCGGCGGTTCGATCCCGTCAGCCTCCACCATAGTAATACTTGTTATAACGACGCGGGGTGGAGCAGCCCGGTAGCTCGTCGGGCTCATAACCCGAAGGCCGCAGGTTCAAATCCTGCCCCCGCAACCAATTCATATGTGTGGAGCCGTGGTGTAGAGGCCTAACATGCCTGCCTGTCACGCAGGAGACCGCGGGTTCGAATCCCGTCGGCTCCGCCATTGTTTGTCTCATCGGTTCATCTGAACATAGATGAGAACCGTTATTTTTTATTTTATGCCGTCGTAGCTCAGCGGTAGAGCAACGCACTCGTAATGCGTAGGTCGGAGGTTCGATTCCTCTCGACGGCACCAGCAATCGGTTGTGGCGGTCGTGGCGAAGGGGTTAACGCACTGGTCTGTGGCTCCAGCATTCGTGGGTTCAAGTCCCATCGATCGCCCCATATCCTATTGGGGATTAGCCAAGCGGTAAGGCAACGGACTTTGACTCCGTCACCCCTAGGTTCGAATCCTAGATCCCCAGTTCTTTCTAGAGCCATTAGCTCAGTTGGTAGAGCACCTGACTTTTAATCAGGGTGTCGTAGGTTCGAGTCCTACATGGCTCACTTTTATTGGTATGCGGAAGTGGCTCAGCGGTAGAGCATCGCCTTGCCAAGGCGAGGGTCGCGGGTTCGATTCCCGTCTTCCGCTCCAAACAAAACAACATACTAGCCGGTATGGCGGAATTGGCAGACGCGCGCGACTCAAAATCGTGAGGGAAACCGTGGGGGTTCAAGTCCCTCTATCGGCAGTTATTGATATCGGGACGTAGCTCAGCTTGGTAGAGCACCTGGTTTGGGACCAGGGGGTCGCATGTTCAAATCGTGTCGTCCCGACCATCTTTATATTGCGGGTGTAGTTCAATGGTAGAACTTTAGCCTTCCAAGCTAATAGCGTGGGTTCGATTCCCATCACCCGCTCCAACTCCAAGTTCCAGTAGCTCAGCAGGATAGAGCAACGGCCTTCTAAGCCGTCGGTCGGGGGTTCGAATCCCTCCTGGGACGCCATTTTGCAGATACGTCATGCTGTCGTGCTAAGAGCAGACTGGACGTTATATAAATGATTTCAATGAACCTCCTCGCTAATAAGCGCAGGGGTTTTTTCGTTGATCGAGTCTGGCAATAAACTGTGTTTTCACGTATAATAGAAAAAAAGCATAGGCTTTGAGTGAAATTATGCCTATTATTTAAACGTTTCAATTAAGCAAATAGAAGGGGTTGACTATGCATGTTTGATTTGACTGGGAAAGTTGCACTGGTTACTGGCGGAGCCGTTGGCTTGGGAGCCGGGATCTCGCTAGGTCTGGCTAAAGCAGGAGCAGATGTTGCGATTATTACGAGTAATGATCGCTCCCGCGAGGTTCAGCAGCAAATCGAGGCCCTCGGCCGCAAGGCACACACGATTGTTGCCAATCTGATGGATGAAGACGGCTTGGAGAGCATTGTTCAGGAGGTAGTGTCTGTATTCGGCAAAATCGATATTCTGGTCAACAATTCGGGGATCATCCGTCGCACACCGGCAGCCGATCATGCGTCTAATGACTGGCATGATGTGCTCAATCTGAACCTGAACTCCGCGTTCTTCCTGTCTCAGCTGGTAGGTCGCAGGATGATTGAGCAGGGCTCCGGTAAAATTATTAATATTGCATCCATGCTTAGTTTCCAGGGGGGCATCAATGTACCGGGTTATACGGCATCCAAGCATGCGATAGCAGGGGTAACAAAGGCTTTGGCCAACGAATGGGCTGGAAAAGGCGTGCAAGTGAATGCGATTGCACCGGGATATATGTCGACTGACAATACGGCGGCTATTCGTGCGGACGAAGACAGAAATACGCAGATCTTGGCACGTATTCCTGCTGGGCGCTGGGGAACCCCGGAAGATATGCAGGGACCGGTTATTTTCCTGGCTTCACAAGCTTCAGATTACATGAGCGGTCACGTGTTGTGCGTAGACGGCGGATGGATGAGCCGATAATGAGCGAGCAGCAGAACGTTTCTCAGGTGGAGGCTTCTTATCCGGAGATTATTACCTTCGGTGAGACGATGGCTTTGATGATGCCTGACAATACAAAAGGAATTGAGTATTCCTCCCACTTCCATTCCTCCTTCGGGGGTGCAGAAAGCAATGTGGCTATCGGGGTATCCCGTCTGGGCCATCGGGTGGGGTGGTTCGGCCGTTTGGGCAAGGACCCTCTAGGGCAGATGATCTTCAAGAAGATCCGCGGTGAGGGGATCGACGTATCCCGCGCCGAATTGACGACGGAAGCACCTACAGGACTGATCCTGCGCCAGGTTGTGAACGGCAAGTCTTCGGTATACTATTACCGCAAAGGCTCTGCAGCCAGCTTCATGAGGCCTGAGCATCTGGATGAGGCATATATCAAGCAAGCCAAATACTTGCACGTGACGGGCATTACGATGGCTCTCAGCGAGAGTGCGCGGGAGACGGTACGTGAAGCGGTCCGTCTGGCGAAGAAGCACGGTGTGAAGGTTTGCTTCGATCCGAACCTCCGGCTCAAGCTATGGACGATCGAGGAGGCCAGAGGGGTTCTGCTGGATATGGCGGCTCAGGCTGATTATTTTCTGCCTGGTCTCGACGAGCTGAAGTTGCTGTATGAGACGGAGAATGAAGACGAAATCTTCGCCAAGCTCCGGGAGTTGCCTGGACGTTCGATCGTGAAGGGCGGGGACGATGTCACTTACGTGGTGGAACCGGATTCGGTTACGGAGGTTCCTTACTTCAAGGCAGAGACGGTTGTCGATACCGTTGGGGCGGGAGACGGCTTTTGTGCCGGCTTCTTCGCGGGTCTTCTGAAGGGATACGAGCTACCGGAGGCGGTCCGCCTGGGGAACTTGGTCGGCTGCATGGTCGTGCAGACGGAAGGCGACTGGGAAGGCATCCCGACCTGGGAGCAGGTGGAGGCTTTTCTGAATAATGTCAAGCACGTAGAGCGGTAGCATCAATAAGGACAAAGCAGCAGCGCTGATCAGCTCAGATATTCAACGGCTCTGCGAGCATTTATATAGCGGCTTACGGACTCAGAACTGGAAGCCCCAGGAGAGGAAGAGGTTTAGAGATGAAGAAAATTAAACTCGTTCAACAAGTTGTAGAAGAGGGCGTAGTTGCGGTCCTTCGCGGCGAAACACCGGATGAAGTAGTAGAGATGGCTGAACAAGCGATCGCAGGCGGGATCAAGGTCATCGAGGTAACGATGACGGTACCTTTTGCTCTGCAGGCTATCGAGGAGCTCGCTAAGACGTACTCCAGTACTTCAGCAGATCCGTCCAAGTATGCGATCATCGGTGTGGGGACGGTACTCGATCCGGAAACGGCGCGTGTCGCCATTCTCAGCGGCTCCGAGTTCGTAGTAGGCCCATCCCTGAATCCGGACACGGTAACGTTGTGTAATCGGTACCGCATCCCGGTGATGCCGGGTGTGATGACGATTCAGGAGATCCAGAAGGCGCTTGAGCTGGGCGTGGACATCGTGAAGCTGTTCCCTGGCAATCTGTACTCCCCTGCGATGATCAAGGCGATTAAGGGCCCGCTGCCGCAAGCCAACATCATGCCGACGGGCGGCGTATCCCTTAGCAATCTGGGTGAATGGGTGAAGGCAGGCGCTGTTGCTGTAGGTATCGGGTCTGACCTGACGACGGAAGCGGTGAAGACAGGCGATTACAGCCTGGTGGCTAAGAGAGCTGCTCAGTACATCGAAGCTTATCGTGCGGCGAAAGCGTAAGCAGGACAGGGTAAAGAAGTAACTCACATCCATGTAAGAAGAGAGGAACGTTTTGACCTCAAAGAGTCAGAGCGTTCCTTTTTTTCTGCGGAGAAGCTTGGCTATGGGCCTCCCCGGTTGAAGTGAGGTCTCGTCGCCGAAGCAGTCAGTCAGGAACAGGTAGAATCTTATTCGGCATCAAGTAGAACATTTCAGGGTTATAGTCTCAAATAGCTAAAAAAATCCCTCAGGACTAATCATCCTGAGGGATTTTGCTATCATTATCGATTCAATTACTCCGTAGCAACGGATTGATCGGCTTGCAGGCCAACCGGAGCGATCCGTACGAAGCTGGTTTGCAGATTGTTCAACAGGTGCTGAATCGTAGCAGCCGCGTCTTCTTGACCGGAGTTCACGAGCTCTGCATGGTAAGCACCGAGCAGTTCCGTCAAGTCCTTGGCGCTTTGTGTGCCAATCGGCTCGATTTTGACCTTTGCGCCTTTGGCAACCCGACGCTCCAGTGCAGCTACGTCGAGGCCCATCTCAGGCACGAGGCGCTGGTAGATCACGCCGCCTGTCATACCGGCGCAAATCCATGGACCTGGATCACCGAGGACCACGGCACGGCCATTGGTCATGTACTCGAAAGCGAAGCCCTTCATGTTCGCGCGGGAAGCGAGTCCACCGAGCTCATCCTGCAGCGGAGAGGCGATCTCGCCGCCGAATACGACGTCCGCACCGGAGAACCGGATGCAGGCACGGGTATCGGCATTACCCTGGATCAGGAACAGACCTTTTTGGGCGCCGTAGCCGAAGGATTTACCAACGGAGCCGTTGATGAATTGCTTGTGCTTGCCAGGGGCCTTCAGAATGGCCACCTTGCCGCCGAGTGACATTTTGCCTACGCCGTCCTCAGCGCCGCCATGGACGGTAATATCGACACCGCGTGCATTGAATGCGGCCAGACCGTTACCCGGTACAGAGCCATCCGTGATGTTGATGCTGATCTTCGGCAATTGATCATAGCTGCCGTCGAAGCGGTCTCTGACGCGGTGGCTGGAGTACCGGCTACCGAGAATACGGGATTCGGCATCGATGTTGGCCCAGTTGCGTACCACCGGTGCGTCGAAGGAGACGGACTCAGGGAACAGGTCAAGACCTTCTGCACCCGCAGCGATCCGGATATCGGACGAAACAACGGTTGCTGCAGCGACTTGCTGTTCGGCTTCTCTCGCCATGTCCTTAGCCGCAGCAAAGGAAAGCGGAGCCGGACGAAGCAGATCGGACAGATCGATACGATCCAGGTGGCTGATTTGCTTCAGCAGGTCGGAGCGGCCGACCAGTTCCTGAGCGTCCTTGAAGCCCAGCTCAGCGACGATCTCGCGAATTTCCTCACCGATGCCGCCGAACAGGCGAACCAGCGACTCAACAGCTGTATCGTAAACACGTGGTACGAAGCGGCGAAGGCCTTTCTCTTCGGCTTCTTCCATGGAGTCGATCTGCGTAGCGATCCCGACGTGGCACGTATCCAGATGGCAGCCGCGGCAAGTGGTGCAGCCGATCGATTGCATCGCGATGGAACCGAAGCCTACGCGGTTAGCGCCGAGCATGAACATCTTAACGACGTCAGCGCCGGACTTCATACCACCGTCCGACCACAGCTCGACCTGATGACGAAGCCCTGCTTCGATCAAGGCCAAGTGAGCGAGCTTGGTGCCGATCTCGGTAGGCAAGCCTACATGCGTGATCGAGTGAATACGAGCTGCGCCGGTACCGCCGTCGAAGCCGGACAGGGTGATGACATCCGCTCCTGCTTTGGCAACGCCGACAGCAATCGTACCTACGCCTGGAACAACCGGAATCTTCACGATAATTTTCGCTTTACGGCCACTGGCTTCCTTCAGCTCGGAGATAATCTGAGCCAGATCCTCGATCGAGTAAATATCATGGTTGTTCGAAGGCGAGATCAGGTCGGAGCCGATCGTCGCGTTACGAGCGAGCGCGACCTTAGCCGTTACCTTGGAGCCTGGCAAGTGACCGCCTTCACCCGGCTTCGCGCCTTGACCGATCTTGATCTCCAGGAACGCTACCGCTGTAGCCAATTCGACGTTAACGCCGAAACGTCCGGAAGCCACCTGAGCGCCGCGGGTACGCTTGTAGCGTCCAAGCATGTCTTTGATCTCGCCGCCCTCGCCGTTCATCGTGACCATGTTCAAGCGCTCTCCAGCTTCGGCGTAGGCGCGGAACGCCGTTTCATTCTGCGAGCCGAAGGACATGGACGAGATTAGCATTGGCAGATCATGACCGCCGATGCCGATGTTGACCTGGGACGGGTCAATAGGCTTGCGCCCTTCGGAGTGGGCTTTCTCGATATCGAAATCCGCAACGTGACGGATGGAAATACCATTCTTCTTCTCTTCCTCACGCAGCTTGTCGCGGTAGTCGGTATATGGAGCCGCACCGGACGCTGCATCGCCGAGAGCCTTCCACATGCGCTGGAAGAAGCGGAAGTTCTTGGCCGCCTTGGCTTTCGGGTTGGCATAGTCATTATAACGGGCTTCAGCTGAAGCTTCGAGCTCGGCAAAGCCGGTTCCAGCCGTCTCGCTGCCCAGGTAGTTGACGATATCCAGAACTTCCGCCACCTCAGGCTTGAGGCCGATGGAGGAGAAGAACCGGGTATAGCCGCGAAGCTCATGCGTACCGATCGTGGAGATGACTTTCTCCAGACCCTTCATCAAAGCGATGAACACTTTGTGTGCAGCAGGTGCTCCATTCTTAGCCGCCGCCGTTGCATACATCACATACGGAGACAGGATGTCCGCGCCAAGTCCACAGGCCACGGCAATGTCATGCAGGCTGCGGATCGCGGCGCTGCGCAGGACGAGTGTTGTCTGTCGGCGCAGGTTGTCGCCGAAGCCAAGCTTCTCTCCGCGAAGGGCGATATCGACCTTGGATACGGCCAGATGTGGCTCGATCCACAGGCGGTCGTTCTCATGTGCGCCGGCGTCGTCCAAGATCAGCAGTGCTGCGCCTTGGCGAACAGCCGCGATCGCGTCAGCAGCGAGCTGATCCAGTGCTGCGGACAGCGAAGTGCCGCGGGCGAAGGTCGTCGACAGCGTGGCGACGGCGGAATCGCCGAACATCGTCTTGAGCTGCTCCAGGCTAGGCTGCTTCAGCTCGGATAGGGAATCTGCACCGTTGCTGCCTTCGAGGACAACCGGGTACAGCAATTCAACGCGCAGCCGCTCATCAGGCTGGCCGTATACCTTAGGACGCGGTCCGACAACGATACGAGTGGAGAAATGCTCCATTTCGCGGTCGCGGTCGATGGCCGGGTTGGTCACGACGGCTACGCTTTCTTTGATGTAATCAGGAATATTGACGCGCTCCCACGCCAGTGCCGCATGCGGACTGTCATGACCGAGGGAACGGATCGGTTCGGCGCCGGTTTCGGCGGTTGTTTCGATCATCTGAATGCCGTCGCGGTCCCAGCCGAATGCGCTGTACAGGGCATCAGAAAGGACGATGTCCGAGGAAGCGGCAGCTTCAACGGCAGGCACTTCGTTATGCAGATGCTTGCGCAGACCTTGGAAGCCGATGCGGGCCTGAGCACGCTCCAGAACAAGGCTTTGCACTTCGTAGTAAGGGATGACCTGCACATGCTCGCCTGGTGTCAGGACAACACCGATTTTCTCGCCTGGAGCGATTGGCTTCGGCTCGGCAACCATCTCGCCAACCGTGATTACGCCTTGCTCCGAGGAGAAGTACAGGGAAGTCTCGCTTTCGACCATCCATACCGGACGAAGGCCGAGTGCGTCAACGCTGAAGATACATTCATTGCCATAACGGGAGACGATACCGGCCGGACCTTGAGCGTAGTGACCCCAAGCCTGGCGGAAATAGACGTACAAGTCTTGCATTTCAGGGCGGAAAAGCTTCATTTCGTTGAGGATGGGCGGGAATACGATCTCCATCGCTTCGAACAGGCTCAGGCCAGAACGGTGGATGAAGGTTTCGATCGTACGGTTCATATCTTGGGAGTCGGAACCACCGTCTACGAGCGGAACGCCTACCATGTCGGCTTCGATCCGTAGTTTCTTAACGGTATTGATCTCACCGTTATGTCCGAGCAGGGAGAATGGCTGCACCCGGAAGAAGCTGGATTGTGTGTTGGTGGAGTAACGGTTGTGACCGATCGTCACTTGCGCCGCGAAGAGCGGATCGCGGGTATCGTTATAGTATTTAGGAAGAATGCTGGCAGCACCCATCACTTTGTAAGCGGCTGTAACATTGCTGAGTGTAGCTACGTGAACGGTGTATTTCGCTTCGATCGCAACATGAAGCTCGAACAGATGATCCGCGACCTTCGCTTCTTTCTTCTCGCTAAGTCCTGCGATCTGCCAGAACGTTGGCTCGTCATTGCGGCCGTTAGGACCGAGTACGCTGCTATCGACTTGATTCTCTTGCTCCAGCAGGATGCTCACTTCATGCTGGGCGAACAGCTCGCGGATGCCCGTCTGCATATCGGCAGCAGAAATGTTCAGCTTGCGTGGGACGAAAATATGAGCGACGGAGAAGCGCTCGTCATAAGCTAATTTACCGTCCAGCCCGGCTTCCGTCAGTTTTCTCTCCCACAAGGCGCGCGGAATATCCGTCAGAATTCCACAGCCGTCGCCTTCGCCGTTAATAAATCCGGAACGGTGCTCCATCTTAACGAGGGCATCAATGGTCTTCTGGATGTTGTCGCGGGAGGGGAATCCATCTTTCTCCACGATACAAATGATGCCGCAGCTATCGTGTTCTGTGGCAAGTAAATTTTGGAAGCGGCCTTCATCTCGCATAACTTGATTCATTTTCTTGGTCAGCAGGCTGACCTTCACCTCCCAATAAAATTAATGCCGAATTTGTTCTAACAAAGGTGCTGCCATGTGCAGGCAAAGAAGCGGACAAAGCGAACGTACAGACAATGAATAAAAATACAATTATTCTGTATAATCGATGCCAAAGCTGCTCCGTCGGAGTTCTAGAAGCTATGCGAAAAGCTGCAGGACAAAAGCTGACATGAGCACCTACAGTCTTGAAAAGAGCGCATCACTTCGTGACTTTCATGGCAAAAACCTTACATAAGCCGAGTTTATTCAGTTAGAGAGTAGTAATAGAATACCATGAAATCTGACTATAGACAATAGAACATTGCACCTTTAGGCTGAATGTAAGCGTTATCTATTTTGCATAACTGGTGAATAAAGGCAAAATTCATGCAAATTTATAAACTCTTGAAAAAACGAACGAACTATTATCTTTTACTGATAATAGTTCGTGATTTGGGTGATAAATGGATTTTATTAGCGCTTTAAATCAATGAAATTTTTCAGACAACCGTTTGAAGGCTGAAGCTGCCGCATTTATGGTATAGCTTACATCTTCTTCCGTATGTTCGGTTGTCAGGAACCAGGCTTCGTATTTCGAAGGAGCGAGGCAAACCCCCTGGTCCAGCATCAGCCGGAAGAAATAAGCGAATTGCTCGCCGTCCGTATCCTGGGCTTCCTCATAATCGGTCACGGGATGCGCGCAGAAATGAGTGGACAGCGCTCCGCTGATACGGTTGATCGTCAGCGGCACGCCGTGGGCCTCTGCTCCTCGGGCTAGTCCGTCCGCAAGCATCGCCCCGAGCCGCTCCAGCTTCTCGTACGTGCCGGGAAGGCTCAGTGCCTCCAGGCAAGCAATGCCTGCTGAGATCGAGGCAGGGTTCCCCGCCATCGTCCCGGCCTGATACGCAGGCCCGAGCGGGGCCACCTGTGACATGATCTCGGCCTTGCCGCCGTAGGCGCCGATCGGCAGACCGCCGCCGATGATTTTGCCGAGCGCGGTCAGATCGGGCTCGATAGCCTTAAGATCGGTGCCGGCAGGCAGACCAGCGTAGGTCTGGGTCGTGCCATAGTGGAAACGGAACGCCGTGATGACTTCGTCATAGATGACGAGCGAGCCGTTGCGCCGAGCGGCTGCGCACAAGCCTTCCAGGTAGCCGGGCTTCGGCATGACCATCCCGAAGTTGCCGACGATCGGCTCGACCATAACGGCTGCGATCTCGCTGCCCCAGCGGTCCAGCGCCTGCTCCAGCGCAGGGAGGTCGTTGTACGGCACGGTGATCACCTCGTGAGCGATGCTGGTTGGGATTCCGGCGCTGTCGGGGATGCCCAGTGTAGAAGGACCCGAGCCTGCGGCCACAAGCACCAGATCGGAGTGACCATGGTAGCAGCCGGCGAACTTGATGATCTTGTTGCGGCCGGTATAGGCGCGTGCGACACGAATCGTCGTCATGACGGCTTCCGTGCCGGAATTGACAAAGCGGACCTTGTCCAGCGACGGGATGGCGGACTTCAGCATCCGCGCGAATTGAATCTCCAGCTCCGTTGGCGTGCCGTACAGTGTGCCGTTCTCGGCGGCGCGGCAGATGGCAGCCGTCACATGCGGATGGGCATGACCCAGAATAACCGGGCCGTAGGCTGCCAGGTAGTCGATATAGCGGTTATCGTCGACATCCCAGAAGTAGGCTCCTTGGCCGCGCTTCATGAAGACAGGAGCTCCGCCTCCAACGGCTTTGAAGGAGCGGGAAGGGCTGTTGACGCCTCCGACAATATGCTCCAGCGCCTCCTGGTAAAGCGACTCTGAACGCGATCTATTATTAATAGTAGAAAAAGGCAGGGTCATGTTGGATCAAGTCCTTTCTTGGAACGAATCAGCGCTCATAGGGCGGGCGCTTGTTTCCTGAATTATAAATCAAAGACCGGACATTCGCCAATAAAAGGTTATTCCATCGGCTTGAAAGGGCAGTACGGGAGAAAACTATGGAAGACTTAGCAGAGGTGATAAAGGAATGATAATTCTGAAGCTCCAAGGAAACAGCTGTGTTCCAAATCGGAGCTGGTAAAGCGGTTGTTAGACATGGAGTGCATAAAAAATAACGCCCCAACAGGCGTTATTTTATCCATTCAGATGATTGTTCTGGTAAGTTGATTTTCTTGGAATGCCTTGTGGGGCTTGAGTTTGGCAAGACTATTGTCTTTGTTTCAAATTATTTCTTAGTCCCTCCGTTTGTAGACTTGGTCTGCTCGTTTGCAGACGCTTTTTTCTCAGCTGGAGGGAACGGATCCCGGCCTTCGAAGACGGCCTTGACATATTGCCGCAGCTTGTCGCGGTTAACGCTGATGACCTCAGCCCCGCCAATCCGTTTCTCCACCAATAATTCAGCGGGAGGGATCTGGGAGCTGGCCATGCCTTCGGTCTTGGCATCCAGCGCGAGGGTACCCAGCTTGAGCATATCACCGGCAGTAAGATTGGTTTCGATATACGGATCGATGCTGTTCAGAATCATGGGCATCCGGATCAGCGATCCGGCGGTTTGCATTTTCTGGGCAACCGCGGTCATGAACTTGCGCTGCCGCTCCGTGCGCGAGAAGTCACTGAGCGCGTCGTGGCGGAACCGGACATATTGAAGTGCGGTCTTGCCGCTCAGCTGCTGAACGCCCTTCTTGAGGTTAATATCGAATTCAGGCTCCTCCGAGTCGCGGTATTTCATATCCTTCTCTACATCCAGCTCGATACCGCCGATGGCATCGACCAGCGCGATGAAGCCTTGGAAATCGGTGTACACGTAATATTGAATAGGAATACCGAGCAGCTCGCTGGCGGTTTTCATAGCGAGATGGGGGCCGCCCAAGGAAACAGCCGTATTGATCCGGTCATCGCCATGACCGGGAACCTTCACATAGGTATCGCGCAAAATGGACAGCAGCACAGCCTTCTTCGTCACCGGATCGACGGATGCGACCATCATGGAGTCGGACCGGGGAATTTCGTTCTTCTTGAGTCCCCGAGAGTCGCCGCCGAGAATCAGGACATTGACCCGTTCCTTGCCTTCCCACTTGGGCGGAAGCAGGGATTCGGGAGTCCCTCCGCCCGCTTTTGTCGCGGATAGAGTCGGGAATTTTGTCGATTCCGGCTTGCTTTGAATGTTATTGGCAAACTTCACAAATCCATATGTATAATAACCGACGCATGCAAGTATCAAAATAAGGAGGACGACAAAAAAACGCCTGACCGTACGTGCCATCAAATCGTTCCCTTCCTTGGTTTTCGGGGCAGCTTTTCCTAAGGCCCGGCTTCGTGTATCATAACGAAGTGACGGTGTATAGGTTCCCGAAAATTTCACCTCATTATACCGGGTAACGCAATAAAGCCGCAAGTTCCGGCAAATTTTGACAGGAGGCTACCATACCAATGTCGCTCGCCATCGATGTGCATAATCTGCGGAAAGAGTTTCAGGTTCAGAAGAACCGCGAGGGCCTGAAGGGTGCTTTCCGAGACCTGTTTAGAAGAGAGTATAACCACGTACGGGCTGTTAAAGACATCAGCTTCCAGATTCCCAAGGGAGAAATTTGTGGATATATCGGAGAGAACGGCGCCGGTAAATCGACAACCATCAAGATGTTGACCGGTATTCTAGTCCCGACAGCGGGAGACATCCGGGTCAACGGCTATATCCCCCACAAGGAGCGTGAGGCGTTCGTGCGCGGGATCGGCGTCGTATTCGGCCAGCGCAGCCAGCTCTGGTGGGATCTAGGAGTAGTGGAGTCGTTCCGTTTGCTGCAGAAGGTGTACCGGGTACCCGACGGGGATTACCGTCTGCGGATGGAGGAGCTGATCGACCGGCTTCAGCTCGGTGAGCTGCTCAACCGTCCCGTGCGCAAGCTGAGTCTAGGACAACGGATGCGCTGTGAGCTGGCCGCTTCGCTCATCCATAATCCGTCGATTCTATTTCTGGATGAGCCGACCATCGGCCTCGATATTGTCGTGAAGACGGAAATTCGTGAATTCCTCAAGTCGCTCAACAGCCGCTACGAAACGACGATTCTGCTGACAACGCATGACCTGCAGGACATCGAAGCGCTCTGCTCGCGGGTCATCATGCTGGATGACGGCAACATCATCTACGACGGCGGACTGGACGAGCTGAAGGAGCGCTGGGGTAAGGGGAAAGAAATTTATTTCCGCTTCGCCGAAGCGGTGGAACTGGATCACCTTCGCGCCCAGACGGAAGGACTGGATGTAGAGTGGTCGCTTGATAACGAGCTGACGGCCAAGGTCTGGATTCCGCAGAAGCGGGTCGGGGTATCCGATGTGCTGGCGCGGGTCGTCCATGTCGTGGGCATCGAGGACATCAAGATCGTAGAGACGAATACCGACGATATTGTCCGTGAAATTTACAAGTCCGGCTCGGCCGAAACCAAGACCGCTCCGAATAGCGAACGGGAAGTGGCCGCGCATGTCTAGTGCTTATCTCGATATTATCCGCATCCGGTTCCTGATGATGCTGGCTTACCGGGTGAATTATTATAGCGGCATTATTATTTATGCGCTGAACATCGGCGCTTATTACTTCTTGTGGAAAGCGATCTACGGGGCGAAGGAAGTGCTCGGGGGACTGACGCTGGAGCAGATGACCACTTATGTAGCTGTTGGCTGGATGGCTCGGGCCTTTTACTTCAACAACCTGGATCGGGAGATTGCAGGAGAGATCAAGGACGGCAGTGTAGCGATTCAGTTTATCCGGCCTTATAACTATATTCTGGTCAAAATGATGCAGGGCCTCGGAGAAGGCTTGTTTCGGCTGCTGCTGTTCTCCACACCGGGCATGGTTATCGTCTCGCTGTTGTTTTCCGTCAAGCTTCCGACCGATCCGAAGCTATGGGGTGTTTTTCTCTTGATGCTGTTCTTCAGCTTCCTGATCAATACCCAGCTCAATATCATCACCGGGCTCAGCGCCTTCTTCCTGGAAAATAACGAAGGTCTGCTGCGGATGAAGCGGGTGGCGATCGATCTGTTCTCCGGGCTAGTCGTGCCGATGTCGTTCTTCCCGGGCTGGGCGGAAGGCATTCTCAAGCTGCTGCCGTTCCAGGCCATTACGTACTTGCCGGGGAAGGTATTTACGGGAGCTGTACCGGGCGGCGCGATCTATGACGGTCTGCTGGTTCAAGTGCTGTGGTTCGTGCTGCTGCTGCTGCCGCTCTATGTGCTGTGGCGAAGCGCCCGGTCGCGCTTGTTCGTGCAAGGGGGGTAAGACAATGTTCTTTTATGCAGGACTCGTCGTCGATTATCTGAAAAATTATATGAAGACCCGCCTGACCTACCGGTCCGACTTCTGGATCGAGGTGCTGTCCGACCTGCTGTTCAACGGGCTGAACCTGTTCTTTATTCTGGTCGTCTTTGGCCACACCGCATCGATCGATGAATGGAACGAGCAGCAGGTGCTGTTCATCTACGGGTACTTTATGGTCGCTTACGGTATTTTCATCACCTTCTTCAACCTATGGAGCTTCAGTGAGAAGTATATCGTCAAAGGGGAGATGGACCGGATCCTCACCCGGCCGGCCCATAATCTTGTGCAGCTGATGCTGGAGAATATGGACCCGTCCTCCTTATTCAGCGCGCTTGTCGGCTTCCTGATCATGGTGTTCACCTGGCCGCAGCTTGGCCTGACGCTGACTTGGTCCGATCCATTCATCTTCCTGCTGCTGCTCGTCGGCTCCATTATGATTTATGCCGGTGTTTATATTTTCTTTACCGCCCTGTCGTTTTTCTCGGATGCGCCTACGGGCATTACCGCGCTGCTCTGGAACCTGCAGAACTACGGGCGTTATCCGATGACGATCTACAACGCCGTGATGAAGTTCGCATTAACCTGGGTGCTGCCGTTCGGCTTCGTCGGCTTTTACCCGTCAGCGTATTTCCTGGACCGGACGAATTGGGGCTCCTTTGCCCTGCTGACGCCGGTGGTCGGTCTCGTGTTCTTCGGAATCGGGCTGGCAACCTGGAATTACGGAGTCAAGCGATACCGCGGCGCAGGGTCTTAAATCGCAAAGGCTGTTCTTGTTCGGGCCGTTCGCTTGTCAAAGCGGACGGCCCGATTGTATAATGCGGCGAAGCGAGTTTCCATTTATAAGGAAGGAGGTAGCATGATATGAACGAACTGACACCGGGCCAGCTGGCCCCGGACTTCACGCTGTCGGAGACGAATGGCGAGGCCGTCACGCTGAGTCAATTTCGCGGGCGCAACGTCATCATCTACTTTTACCCGAAAAATATGACTCCTGCCTGCACGGAGGAAGCCTGCCAATTCCGCGATTACTCCGGCGAATTCGGGAAGCTGAATACGGCTGTGATCGGGATAAGCCCGGACCCGGTCCGCTCTCATCAAAAATTTACGGCCAAATACGAGCTGCCGTTCCCGCTGTTGTCCGACGCTGACCACCAGGCGGCCGAGCTGTTCGGGGTCTGGGGGCTGAAGAAGCTGTATGGCCGCGAGTACATGGGGCTAATCCGGTCTACCTTCCTGATCGATAAGCAGGGAAGACTCGTGAAGGAATGGCGCAAGGTAAGAGTGAAGGGACACGTCGAAGAGGTACTGAAGGCTGTGAGGGAGCTGGAAGAGGCCTAGAGGATGCGAGTTTGGCTCGCTTCCTGGGACAGAGCCGACCGCATAGGGTTCAACTGACCGCCACGCAGTGTCGAGATGCTTGGTCTGGCTAGGGAAGACAAGCCTTCCTAGGCCAGCCGCCGGCTATTCGTGTGAGCGAACAGATGAGGGTGCAGGAGATGGCTTGCAAGCTGCGATGGATCGAAAATCTATATATCCAAGAGGAGGACGAGAGGCATGACAGGGACACCAGGTAAGGGAGCGGTTGGGTTTATCGGCATCGGCGTAATGGGCAAGAGTATGGCTGGGCATTTGCAGGATGCGGGGTATTCGCTGCACGTGTATACGCGGACGGCGGAGAAGGCGGCAGAACTCATCGATAAGGGCGCGGTCTGGCATGATACGCCCGCGGGACTCGCAGCCGCCTGCGACGTTATCATCACGATGGTCGGCTATCCCCAGGATGTCGAGGAGATTTACCTCGGAGAGCAGGGGATCATCGCTTACGCTAAGCCCGGTACGTACCTGATCGATATGACGACCTCAAGTCCGCTGCTCGCGGCTCGGATCTATGAGGCTGCGGCGGCACGCGGCCTGCACGCGCTCGACGCTCCAGTGTCCGGCGGGGATGTAGGGGCGCGGGAACGTCGGTTGTCCATTATGGTCGGCGGCGACAAGGAAGCCTTCGAGGCCGTCCGGCCGCTGCTGGAGCTGCTAGGCACGAATATTGTCCTGCAGGGCAAGGCCGGGGCCGGCCAGCATACGAAGATGTGCAATCAGATTGCGATTGCCTCCAACATGCTGGGGGTATGCGAAGCTCTCGCTTATGCCAAGGCTTCCGGTCTCGATCCTGAGACCGTGCTGAAGAGCATCGAGACGGGCGCAGCGGGCAGCTGGTCGCTCAGCAATTTGGCGCCGCGTATCATCGCGGGGAATTTTGAGCCTGGATTTTATGTGAAGCATTTCATCAAGGATATGAGAATCGCGCTGGAAGCGGCCAAGGAAATGGGACTGGATACGCCTGGGCTGGCGCTGGCGGAGTCCATCTACCAGCGACTCGCTGAGCTGGGATACGGGGATAAAGGCACGCAGGTTCTGTACAAGGCGTATCAGCCGTAGGCCGGACATGCAGGAAGCCTGCTGCATGTGTTCAAGCGGTGCGGCTGAAGCCAACACGAAGAAATAAGAAGCAAGTGAGCGTACTTACGCCCGCTTGCTTCTTTGTTGTGCAGCGCGTCTCGATGCGGCTCCATCATCGCTGAACTGCCTGCAGCAGCCGGAGCAATTGCTCGGCTGTCGTGCGCAAGCGGCTCTTAGTGCGCTCGGGGTCCATAGCCTGCTCCAGTGCCATCGGGCCGCTGATGATCGGGAAATACGCCGTGATCCCGTGGTCATTCAACGCTTCCGCCGCCAGGTCCACGGAACCGGCGAGGGCGATGACGGGAATCCCTTGCTGCCTGGCCAACTGTGCCACTCCATACGGCACCTTGCCTCTGGACGTCTGACCGTCCAGCCTGCCTTCGCCTGTAAGGACGAGGTGAGCGCCTTCGAGATGACGCTCGAGCCCGATAAGCTCCAGCGCCAGCCCGATGCCGGATTGGAGCGTTCCGCCGAGAAAACCGACAAAGGCGGCCCCAAGTCCTCCTGCCGCGCCGGCTCCCGGAACCGCTGCGAGTTCCAGGCCGGTCACAGCGGAGGCAACAGAGGCCCACTGCTGCAAGCCTTGATCGAGCAGCCTCACGTCCTTGGGGCTGGCGCCTTTCTGCGGGCCGAATACATAAGCGGCGCCTTCGGGTCCATACAGCGGATTATCCACGTCGCAGGCGATCCGGAAGCGGCAGTCCTTCAGCTCAGGCATAGCGCCTGCGGCGTCAAGGGTGCGGATACCGGACAAGGCCGCTCCCCCATGCGCGACCTCCTGGCCGGCGCTATCGAGAAAGCGATAGCCCAGCGCCTGCAGCATGCCTGTACCTGCATCGTTGGTAGCGCTTCCGCCCAGACCGATGATGAAGTCACGCACGCCGTGGCGCACGGCGCTTGCGATGAGCTCGCCTACGCCGAAGGTGGTGGTGCGCAAAGGATTGCGGGCTTCCGGGGGGACCAGGGGCAGGCCGCAGGCTGCCGCTACTTCCAGCACGGCGGTGCGGCCGTCGCCCAGCAGTCCGTAGCTCGCGGTTACCGGCTGCCCGAGGGGACCGGTAATCGGCAGGCTGACGATGCGCCCGCCGCAGGCAGCCACCAGCGCGTCAACCGTCCCTTCGCCGCCGTCGGCTACCGGCAGGGACACGATTTCGGCATCCGGGTATACGCGGCGGATACCGTCTGCGATGGCCTCGCTGCCCTCGGCCGAGGTTATGCTGCCTTTGAACGAATCGATGGCAATGACGACTTTCATGAGCGTGCCTCCCGATGGTTAAGTATACTTCGAATTATAAGGCCTCACGTCGGCATCAGGCTATGTGCGGCGTAACGCAATGCTTCTTTGATTTTTGGTATACGAACCAAAGCGTGAAACTTCTCAGTGATTCCCTTCGTTTATGCGTGACCCGGGTAAACTTCATTTTTTTCAAACAGCTTCCTTACCTGATCCGCCATAAATTCAGGGGAATGCGGCATGCGATGACGGATCCACCACTCGACGATCCCCAGGAAAGCAGAAGCCATGAATTGGGTGTTTAGCTCTTTGTCTATACCACGCTGAGGGTTTTGTTTATCCAAATCATCCAAATTATCCAGCTTGTCCCGAAGATTGGCCGATACGAAGTGCAGCAAGCGCTCCCGGAAAGAGAAGGTTCTCTGATTGGAGAGCATGGCGGAGAAGAACAGAAAGTGTTCTTCGAAATATACGAACACTGGCTTCAGATCGCTGCTGACTAGCGATTCCGTTCCTTGATGACTGCAAAACGTAATCAATTTGCTTAAATGCTCGTCTATGCATTTATCCAGCAGATCATACTTGTCACTGTAGTGAAGATAGATGGTTCCCCGGTTTACATTGGCCCGCTCCGCGATATCGTTAATCGTGATATGCTCCAGCTCTTTGGCGGAAAACAACTCCAGAAATGCCCGGTTAATGGCTTCCCTGGTTCTAAGAATCCTTCGGTCGGTCTTGATTTCGGTTCCCATATTTCGAGTCACCCTCCCGTTATTGAACAATTCCGCAGCGTCTGTCCGATATCGAACAAAAGCGCTTGAATTAGCGATTGAATGGATGGAGCATTTCTATATAATGATAGTCAACGGCCGTTAATTATTCAACATGTATTCAATATTGGATGTGAGTTCATTAAATACAATTTCACGGAATCTACTTGTTAAAGGAGAGAACCCACATGGAGAACACAAAAGACAAAGTAGTGATCATTACAGGAGCATCCAGCGGTATTGGGGAAGCCACAGCCCGATTATTGGCGCAGAAGGGAGCCAAGGTCGTGCTGGCAGCGAGGAGAGAGGATCGCCTGCAGTCGATCGTGAAAGAAATTCAAGAACAAGGCGGGCAAGCTATTTCTTTCAAAGCGGATGTTGTTTCCTCTGACGATATGCAGAAGATGGCGGAGTTTGCCTTGAAGCAGTACGGCCGGATTGACGTACTGGTGAACAATGCCGGGGTCATGCCGGTTTCCAGACTTCATGAGCTAAGGGTTGCGGAATGGAGCCAGATGATCGATGTGAATATCAAAGGCGTGCTGCACGGTATCGCTGCGGTTCTGCCGACGATGAGGGAACAGCGGTCCGGACATATTATCAATGTGTCTTCGGTAGCGGGGTATGAAGTGAGCCCTACATCGGCTGTGTACAGCGGAACGAAGTTTGCCGTCAGAGCGATTTCCGAAGGCCTGCGGAAGGAAGAATCACCGGAATCCCGTATTCGCTCCACGATTATCTCTCCAGGAATGACGGAGACGGAGCTGCTGAACACGGTGAACAGTCCTGAGGTTCAGGCCATGGCGGAGCATATCAAGGGACTGGCTATATCTCCTTATAGCATCGCCCGGGCTATCGCGTATGCGATCGATGAGCCCGAGGATACCGGAGTGAACGAGATTGTGATCCGTCCAACGGCGCAGCCGTAAGACAGCCGCAAGCGTCCCATTTAAGATCGTCTTCTTCATGCCCTGCATGAGGAGGGTGATCTTTTCTTATGTAATGGGATACGGCAAGAGAAGAGCAAGTGAAATGTCCTTATATACAGGCGGGCCGAGAATCCGTCCCGCTCCGGTGTTTTACTTCCAGGCATCCGTTCCGTTTCGTAGAGGGTCCAGCAGCAGCGCGATGTACAACTCCACGGACTGCCGATACTGTCTCGGATCGAGGCCGGTTTTGGCGGTAATTTTGTCGAGACGGTATTGGAGCGTATTTTTATGAAGAAACAGCGCCTCTGCTGTCTCCTTCAACGATAACTGATGCTCGTAGTAGCTCTGCAGCAACAGACGCTCCTCCTTGGACAGATTGCCCAGCCGCTGGGCGGCAAAGTCCCGTTTCACCGGGCCGGGAAGCTGATCCAGCAGCATGTCCACGTGCAGCGACGCGTATTCATGGCAGCCAAGTCCATGCGCAGCCGCGTAACGCAAGGCGGTATTGGCGTTGCGGTACGATATCTCGGCCTCTTGCCAGCTCCGGCAGTCTCCGATCCCTGCCCGGACGGTGAGGCCATCCTGCGTGGTTCTCGCAGCCAGTATTTGTTGGACGCGCTCATAACTGTCCCGGCTTGCTATAACGACATAGCGGTTCGGGAACAGGTAGGTGTACAGCCGGGAGCCGGAAGCTTGGAGCAGCTGCGTCAGAAGCGGGTCGAAGGTGCCGCCGTTCCCGGGCATGTTTTCGTTCTCGAGCACCGAGACGAAGACCGGCACATCCAGACGAACCTCCAGCCCTTCCAGCGCTTCCTGGAGGGATAGGGATGAACCCTCCCGTCCCGGACCTTCGCCGAAGATCAGCATGCGTGTAACGGAGGAGCGGATCTCATCCCGCGATTGCTTGCTTCTGGCCTGAAGCTGCTCTCGGACCAGTACCTCCGTGATCTTGGTCAGCAGGAAGCCCGACGAGCGGCATGCTTCGGGGTCGCCTGTGAGGCCGATGGCTCCGAGTCGGAGGCCGTCGACGATGATGGGATAATTGACGCCTGGACGCGAGCCCAGGTAAGGGTCCGTCCCTTGCACCTCGACGGCAACTCCGGAGTCATAGGCCTGGCGTCCGGCCTGATGGAAGGTGCCGATCCTCTCCGGTGCCGTGCTGGCGAGGACAATCCCGTCGGCTCCGATAAAGTTGACATCGTATTGAAGCACGTCTTTGGCGGCGTCCACGATCATTTGCGCGAGCGCGGCGCCGATGCGGTAGTTGATCAGGGTCCGGTCGCCTCCTTATCAGTCAACTTTATTATATGTAAGGAGGCTCGGGGAGAGCAATGGAGGACTTTGAGGCTGGTTGCTTTTCATAGAAAAAGGGATAAGATGGATAATAGATCCATCCAATTCACGCAATGTACCCGGGAGGTAGTAGCGAATGGCCAATCAGAAGGAGACTTCATTGTATATCGGAACCTACGAGAAGCAAGGCGCCCCATCGATCTATACCCTAAGCTTCGACGAAGAAACGGGAGCGTTCGCCGAAAAAACGGCCAATGCGGAGATCGAGCTTCCCTCATTCCTGATCGTGAATGCGAAGCGGGACAGGCTGTACAGCGTTGTCGAGCTGGAGGACAAGGGCCGGGTAGCCGCGTTTGCGCTGGATGAAGCGACCGGTGAGTTGCAGCTGCTGAACGAACAGCCGACGGAAGGAGGAGCTCCCTGCCACCTGACTCTGGTTCATGAAGAGCGGGTACTGCTGGTCACGAACTATGTGAGCGGGAATGTTGCGGTGTACCCGATTCTGGAGGATGGCGGCATCGGACCGCTTAGCGATCTGCAGCAGCACGAAGGCCGCAGCGTGACCGAGCGACAGGAGGGGCCTCATGCGCACTGTGTGGTTGCCAAGGACGGGCATATCTATATTGTCGATCTGGGCATCGATCAGATCGTGCAGTATGGGCTGGACCCCAGCGGTCCGCGTCTGGTGAAGAAGGCCTCCGTGACGGTTCAGGCGGGGGCAGGGCCGCGTCACCTGGCGTTTCATTCGAGTCTGCCGTTCGCTTATGTCATTAACGAGCTGAACAATACGATTATTGTCTTCCGCTATGAAGCGGAGTCCGGAGCCCTGACACCGGTCGAGACCGTGCCGACGTTACCCGCCGATTTCAACGGGGTCAGCTATTGCGCGGAAATCGTGGTGCATCCGTCGGGAAGGACGCTGTATGGCTCCAACCGGGGGCATGACAGCATTGCCGTGTTCGCCATCGATCCGGACAGCGGCAGGCTGGAGCTGCAGCAGCATATTTCTACCCAAGGGAAGTTCCCGCGGAATTTTTCGATTGCGCCAGGAGGCCGGTTCCTGGTGGCTGGGAATCAGAATTCGGACTCGATCTACTCGTACCGGATTGACGAAGAGAATGGTCTGCTCGCAGCTACAGGACATTCGATAGAGATCCCGAGCCCGGCTTGTATCAGATTTTGATAGAATCAGAGTCTAAAGGCGCTCAAAAACGTCAACACTGGAACTGGAAGCATGAAAAGCCAATTTCCGGGAGAGTGAACGTATGCTGCCTTTTCATTACCGAATGGCCGAGCTCTGGACGCATCATCAGGCGAGAGAGCTGACTAAGGATGAGCAAGACGAGCTGTCGCTGTGCTTGCAGGCCAATGTGAACTATGCCCGTAAGCTGGGGGAGCTGCACAATTATGTGGACGCAGCCGCTGTCGTACAGGACAAACCATGGCTGGAGGAGCTGGACCGGAATATTACAGCGATCGAGCAGGAGTTCCAGCTTCAGCTGGCTTCGATGAAAAAAAGCAAATTCAGCAAGGGCTAGAAGGAAGGAAGACCGGCTGCGGCAGTGATGCTGCTGACCGGTTTTTTTGGCATGGTCTACACCGCCTGGGGCGAATCTATCGGACTTGTCCCGGGGAGTGGTCTAAATGCTAGCCCGCCTCCATATAATCTAGTAAATCGTCAGTTCACGGCGAATTCATAGAAGTTAGCGGAGGGATGACGGGATGCGGAAGGTCATAACGCGATACCGGAAGATGTGGAAATCATTCATGCTTTATATGCTGCTGGGCACGTTAGTCGGCTCCATCCTGTCGCCTTACGAGGCACTGGCATCTGGCACCCGGGCAGTGCCTGGAGATGAGAAAGCGCTGTTTCAGCAATTAGGCTCAGGCAAGCGAGCGGATCAAGAGAGCGCATACGTGATCCCGGAGGAGCCGACGGTCTACTTAACCTTTGATGACGGGCCTAGCGGACTGACTCCGCAGGTGCTGGATATTTTGAAGAAAGAGGAAGTCAAAGCGACATTTTTCGTGCTGGGCGAGCAGGCGGAGGCGAATCCCGAGACGATGAAAAGAATCGTCAGGGAAGGTCATGCCCTGGGCAATCATAGCTACGACCATGTATATCAGGAGTTATACAAGGACTTCGAATCCTTCTGGAAACAGGTGCTGCGGACAGAGGAAGTCGTGTACGGGCTGACGGGAGAGCGGATGCGTCTGCTTAGGGCGCCGGGAGGAACGTACGGAAACTTCGATCCGTTTTATTTCTATTATCTGAACGAAGCCGGGTATTCCGTCTATGACTGGTCCATTGACAGCGAGGATTCTCGCGCACCCCGCAGGACGGCGGCACAACTCGTCAAGACGGTGACGGGCAGCCCGCTGCGCCATGAGGTGAACGTATTGCTGCACGACGGCTCGGGGCATCAGCCTTCGGTGCAGGCGCTGCCGGATATCATCGCCTATTTCAAAAAGAAGGGCTACCGCTTCGCGCCGTTGTCTGCCAAGGTCAAGCCCGTACAGCTGGCAGGAGGACCTGTGAAATGGGAACGCGGCGTGTCGCTGCAGAGCTTCGAGGCACAGACCCGGGCGATGCGGGCACATAAAGAGGCCTGGACGGGTGAGACGGAGGAATCGCTGCTGCCTTTGCAGGCACTGGCGTTAGCGAAGGCGGATGAGCCGGGACGCAAGGGCCCTCAGAAGCTTGCGGTACAGATCGGTTCAGTCCGCAAGGATTATGCTGCAGGAACTTTTCTGTTCCGGAATGAACGGTTTCAGATGCCGGTAAGACAGATTGCGGAGGCGATCGGTGCGGAGGTGCAATGGTCGGAGGACACCCGAACAGCGAGCGTACGTTATGGTGCCCGTGCGGTCGAATATGATTTGGCACGGCTGCAATTGCGGATTCACCAGCCTGTGGCGGCTTGGAGAGACCTCGATCAGGCAGTACGGACGGTCTCCTTGCCGGATATGGAGCTGAGAGAAGGCTCGATCTATGTGCCGCTGCGCAGCCTGCTTGAGCTGCTGGGTATACGCATCGAGTCTTACGATCCGGAGACGCCGGAGCAGCCTGCCCGGGTAACGGCCTTTGACCCGAGAACTTTGAGTCTGGATGCCGTGACCACAGCCTGGAGATTACACGCCCGCCGGGCCAAAGTCTAAAATCTCCCAATTGCGGCGATACTGGAATCATAGACTGCAAGACTATGAAGGCCAGCGAGCCTGAAGGATTTGGGAGGAATGGGCATGTCGAACTTATCCGTACCGGACTCATCGCAAGCGATACTAGAGAAGCTCGTGTTTCAAATGGAAAAGGTGATTGTCGGCAAGCGGGATATCATCGAAAAATTGCTCGTCGCGTTGCTGGCCGGCGGCCACGTGCTGCTGGAGGATGTGCCGGGCGTCGGCAAAACGATGCTGGTGCGCGCGCTTGCGCGCACGATCGACTGCAGCTTCAAGCGTATTCAATGCACGCCCGATCTGCTTCCGTCCGATCTGACCGGAGCTTCGATCTACAATCAGCGGACCTCCGAATTCGAGTTCCGCCCGGGTCCTCTGCTCGCCTCGGTTGTACTCGTCGATGAGCTGAACCGGACTTCGCCGCGCACCCAGTCCGCGCTGCTCGAAGCGATGGAGGAAAAGCGCATCACGGCGGATGGGACAGCGTATCCGCTGCCGGAGCCCTTCTTCTTGCTTGCGACGCAGAATCCGATCGACTTCGAGGGTACTTTCCCTTTGCCGGAGGCCCAGCTGGACCGGTTCCTGCTGAAGCTGACGATCGGCTATCCGGAGCCCAGCCAAGAGGTGGAGATGCTGGGGCGGATGGAGGATGCCCAGCCGCTTGCCCATATCCGGCCGGTCCTGCTGCAGGAGGAGATCATCCGGCTGCAAAAAGAAGTCCGGTCTGTCCACGTTGACGATACGATGAAGCAGTACATTGTGCAGCTGGCATCCGCTACGCGCCAGCATCCGGATCTCGCATTGGGCGCGAGTCCTCGCGCGTCCATCGCCTTGATGCGCGCGGCCCAGGCCGAGGCGTACCGAAGCGGCCGGGGATATGTGATCCCGGACGATATCAAAAATCTGGCCGTCTCGGTGCTTGCACACCGGCTGCTGCTGCATGGCAGCGCCCAGCTGGCGGGACGCAGCGCGGAGACCATCGTCGCCGGGCTGCTCGGGACGACAGCGGTGCCGGTGCGCCGGAACGCTGCCGGTTGAGCGGGGTGGCGGTATGAGCGGGATAGTGGGACTTGGGCTGGCAGGGCTGGCTGCGGGCTGGTGGGCGGCTTCGTGGGGCGGACGTACCGCCTGGTTTTTAGCCGGCACGCTGGTGGCGCTGCTGGCGTATGCGATCTTGGTCTACGCGGCGACTCGGGGATCAAGGCTCCGTGTGGAACGGAGCTGGGGGGAGAAGTCTGCTTGGTATGCCGGAGAGACGCTGCAGGCGGATTTCCTAATCCGGTTGGCATGGCCGGTGCCGGGGGTGTGGCTGCGTGTCGAGGAGCACTGGATTCATCAGGGGACTGGCGAAGCGGTGACGGTCCTGGCCGGCGGCCCGGCGGGACTGCTTGGCGAGGCGCGGCTAACCGGATGCACGCGTGAGCTGCCGCGCGGGGCGTATCAGGCGGCGGGGCGCCTACTCATTGCAGGCGATGCATTCGGCTTGCTGCGCCTGATGCGCCGTCAGCCTCTGGAGGGGCAGCTGCTGGTGCTGCCCCGGGGTATAGCGGTGTCCGCCGTGCCCGGCGCCGCGGATGAAACGGCGCGCCGCGGCAAGCGCGCGGCAGCGGACCCTGCCGTGCCGCCGCAGCTGCTCGGCACGCGGCCGTATGCGCCCGGTGATCCGCTGCGCCGGATTCACTGGCGCTCGAGCGCGCGCACAGGCGAGCTGCGCGCGAAGGAAACCGAGCTGCCTGCCGCAGGGCGGCAGCTGCTGTGCCTGGACGCTGCCGGAGCCGGCATCGGCGCGGCAGCCGCCCC
>NZ_JBBPCC010000043.1:0-19536 GCF_038070315.1 Paenibacillus filicis
AATTTATTCTCCTTGATAAACTCGCGGAGCTGCTGCTTCGTCCATAATCCCATGTGTTCTCCCCAACCTTTCTCTTATTTCCATTTTAATAGGTTTTGGGAGTTTACACACTTTATTTTACAGACTCGGTATTACTGTTATTTTGTTTATCATACTCTAATTATTAGATTGGAGCCTCTGGCGGGCCCGATTCACCCGCGATGGACAAATGGGCCTGTAGGCCTTTTTCGCTCCGGCGATCAGCCTATCAGGCCCGCCCCCTCCGCATCAATCCGCTAAGCGCACCTGGACGCGATCCGGATAAAATACCGTGAGCTGCAGCAGAATTTGACCCCAGTTCTGCACCTGTCCTGTCCATTTTCGCAGTATATCCATCGTAGCCAGGTACAGCATTTTCAGCAGCAATTCGTCGGTCGGAAAGATGCTTTTGCGTTTGGTGACTTTTCGCAGCTGCCGATGGTAGCCCTCGATCATGTTGGTCGTGTAGATGAGCTTACGCAGCTCCGGGATAGGCAAAGAAGGTCGAGAGCTCCTCTCAATTCTGCCGCCACGACTTCACGAGCAGCGGGTTTTCGTTCCCTATTCTTCCTCAAATCGATCAAGTTCCGCCCACGCAGCTTCCTCCGTCTGTGCTTTGTAGGTCGGCCTGAGGTCGGCCGTGACTCGTTTGAGATCATCGTATAACTTTAAAACTTATATAATTTAATGTAAGAATATATCGTTAAATATAGATATAAAAAAACAACAAAATTTTCACTTCTTGAGCGACCTGTTAATATAGTAAACAATGAGGTGATGCTACATGACAACGAACAACATACCCAATAGATTAGCTAAGGAAAAATCACCTTACTTGCTGCAACGTGCTCATACCCCAGTAGACTGGTTCCTTGGTCCGAAGAAGCTTTTGTAAAGCCAAACAGGAAAACAAACCTGTCATCTTATCTATTGGGTTTAGCTAACGTTTAATGATTCACATGCACATGTCATTGGTGAGATGTTCGTGTAAATCATAAATTTTGCTTACAAAATCTATTGACCAAATGAATTCATCTACACTACGAGACGTATAAATTGGTAGGACCCTTTCCATTTTTCAGAGAGAATTGAACGATATATTCTCAAAAACACATGAAGGGATACCCTACTTAATACACTTCCCAAGCGGACATATATGGGCCGATTACATTAAAATACAAAATCTAACTACGCAAAAAAGGACTGATGACTACTCATGCGTATTTGGAACATACTGGGAATAGACCCGAGCAGTGACAGTTCCGTCATTAAGAGAGCTTACGCGAAGCAGTTGAAACTCAATCACCCTGAGGATGACCCGGAGGGTTATCAACGGCTGCGGGAAGCTTATGATCAAGCTCTTAAGCAGGCCAAACAGCAGAGTGACCGATCAGTCAGCCGTATTCTTTCGGAGGAAGAAGATGAGCAGGAGGAAGATCAGCGTGTATCCGTGACACCTCGGATCGTATCGCAAGAGGTTGGTCATCAGCAGGAAAGTCAGCATGTGTCTGTTTCCCATCCCATCATGATCCTGCCAGAGCAGGATCATGTACCTCGCAGTCCTGAAGATCAATTAAATGAGTTTATGGGTAAGGTCAAAACGATATACCACACTTTCAAATCACGAATCGATACAGATTATTGGTTGGAGCTGATGAATGACGATGTCATGTGGAATCTAAATCTTCAACGTTCCGTTTACCAACGAATGCTCAATTTTTTGGAAAGCCACCCTTATTTGCCAAGATCGGTTTGGCAACTGCTCGAAGACAGCTTTCGTTGGAAGGAGAAAGCGCTAGAGGATCAGGAAATGTTTTCCAAACGGTATCCTAATGTGTTTATGTATGTACTGGAAGATCCGCAATATATGACAAGCTTGCGGTATTCGTTCCTTGCAGATGCAGGAAACATGGATTACGATGCTTTTCTGCATGACCGGGTAATGGCGTTGAGAGCGCTCAAAGACCATGACTTGCAGACTGCGGAAGATATGCTGAATAAGGCCTGCGAAGTGTTTCCCGGTGACCCGGATTTGCTTCGCCTTCAAGGGGAATTTTACTTTCGAACGGATGATTTAAGTCGTGCTCTTATGGCCTTCGATCATTGTATTCGTATTGCTCCTGACGATAAGGATTCTTATTTCTATCGCGCTCGTATTTACTATAAACAAGACAAGCTGGTTGATGCGATTCAGGATTTAACCTATCTTCTTTCTCAAATGCCAGATAATCTGGATATGTTATCTCTCTTGGCAAAATGTTATTTCAAGTTGGGACAATTGAACCACGCTAGAGAAAGCTTTAATCGGATATTGGACATCCATCCGAACGATATCGAAGCACTTGTTTATCTTGCGGATTTCGAGGGGGCCACATTTAAGCAAGAGAGCTTTGGGCAATCGGAGGAATTAGAGCCTACAGATGAACTGGAATTCCAACTCCAACCGAGTGCTGAACCTCCCTTACTGTCGTTATTTGCAAAAATGAAAGAGCTGTTAGTTCTGTTTGCAAAAAACACATGGTTATATCTATCGTTGCTAGTTGCCGATTTCGTATTAGTGGTATTGATACTTGATGGATATTTGCCCGATATGGGTGTGAAAATAGTAACAATAATTGGAACTATTTTATTATTGGCATTGGCTGGTCTTATTCTTACCATAGTATGGAGAGTCTACCGTGTTTTTATAGACTATTGTAGTAAGTAGAAAGGAGTTGTCTTTGTTTCAGCATGGATTATTACAATCTCGAAGTTCGCCAACAATTATCTTTATATATTCATGCACTTTCGTCTTTTTGCTTGAAAGGGCATAATCCGTATCCTTTTGCCAAAAATATGCACCTCATATTCGAAAATAAAAGCCGGCTTCGTAAATGGCTGTATCAATGGGAAATCGATGATGCCGAGATGTTAAAGGAGAAGTTGGACTGGTTCCTTCAAATTGGGCACAGAAAAGAGTTTCGTGACAGTAGTATGCTGCTCTCAGGGCTTTCTATATCGGAACGCGCTGCATATATACAATCACTGCCTGACGGAGATCCAAGAAGAGCAAAGCTAATTGTCTCCAATCATTATTTGACACGCTTGCCAGTGGAAGGCATAGCCGCATACGATTATTCTTGGTGCGTATATGCTTGCTGCGCTGGATATGAACTCGGATATTTAACGGAAGAGGATAAATGGAGAATGGTGGCTGTGATTGCTCGGGAAGCTAGAATATCATATTCAAGCTGGAAGGACTTTGCTATCGGATATGCGGCAGGAGCGCACTTCACAGAGCTTTCTTCATCTTTTGAATATGTGAATAAAAACCAAGATTTCCTTATTAAACTGCTTATTGCTCCAGACAGTCCGCTAAGACAAGTTAGCTTAAGCTATTAAGGTTCTGGAGCGTACATCACATATCATGGAGTCTTATTTATCCTGGTGTCTCTAATGGATGGTTGCAATGCAAGCCTATCCGCTGTTCATACTGGACGTATATTCCAGAAAAGGAAAAAAATATCCGAGCCGAAGCTATATAAGTTGAATTAAAGAATTTCCATTACGTGATCAGATTTCATTCGGACACAGAGTCGGTCAATGACGCTGTTAGGTTGTTGCATCACTGCGTTCATGAAAGAGGAGACGTTTTTGCGAATCTTGGCTACTGTGTGGTAGAAAACATGGTTCACCACATCAGCTTTCAGCCACTTCCAGAGCCCTTCCACAATATTCAGCTGTGGACTTTACGATGGAAGAAAGAGGAAGGTGAGCCGCTTATTCTCGTTTAGGTGCTCGACTAAATAAGCAATTTCTGGATTGTTTATGCCGGTTTCCGGCTGTGCAGACGTGGTCATATCGCGTGCTTTCGGTATGGGTGGCATCTCGGCAGGGACAAACGGCAGGGCCGCAGACGGGACGCCGGCGCTATGCCTTCGGACCCTCTGCGGCCCTGTGGGCTGAGGTAGGAAAGGTTCAGACTCGGAACTGGCGGAACGCCTCGGCCATCTCGCGGGCGAAGATAGTCGGCTCCTCGAACGCGGCGAAGTGGCCGCCGGCCTCGACGTGGTTCCAGTAGAAGAGGTTCTCCCACGCCTGCTCGGCCCACTCGCGCGGCGGGATGTAGGTCTCGGCCGGGAATAGGGTCGCGCCCATTGGTACGGTGATGCGGCCGCCGCCGGAGCGGGAGGGCGAGAAGAACTCCGGACCCTGGATGGTGGCGCCCACGCCTTCCCAGTACAGGCGCGAAGCGGACGTGCCCGTGCTGGTGAACCAGTAAAGCGAGATGTCGTTCAGCATTTGGTCGCGGGTCAGCGCGTCCTCGGGGCGGCCGTCGTTGTCGGTCCACTCATAGAACTTCTCATACATCCAGGTCGCAAGTGCGACCGGCGAATCGTTGAGCGCATAACCGATGGTCTGCGGACGGGTGTTCATTTCGTCCGCGTAGCCGGTCTTGTTCGTGACGAACAGGTCGATGCCGGCGAGGGCGTGCGCCTCTTCTTCGTTCGGGTTCGCTGGGATCTCGGCGGGTACGACCATCGGCAGGTTCACATGCGCGGCCAGCAGCCCTTTGGGTGCCAGCGACGCGAGGGCGGTGGTGACGGCCGAGCCCCAGTCACCGCCCTGCGCGACATAGCGATCGTAGCCGAGGCGCTCCATCAGCTGCGCCCACGCGGCTGCAATGCGGCCAGGGTTCCAGCCGAGGTCGCGCGGCTTGTCGGAGAAGCCATAGCCGGGCATGGAGGGGATGACCACATGGAACGCGTCCTCGGCGCTACCGCCGAAGCGCTCCGGGTCGGTGAGACGTTCGGACGCGTCGAGGAACTCGATGACCGAGCCCGGCCAGCCATGGCTGAGCAGCAGCGGCATAGCGTTCTCGTGCTTCGAACGCAGGTGGATGAAGTAGATGCCGACGCCGTCGATCCTAGTGCGGAACTGCGGGAACGTGTTCAGGCGCTTCTCGAACACGCGCCAGTCGTACTCGTCCTTCCAGTATGCGATGAGCTCCTGCGCCGCGGCCAGCGGAACGCCCTGCGTCCAGTCGTCGACCAGTTCACGGTCCGGCCAGCGCACCAGGCTCAGACGCAGCTTCAGGTCGTCGATCGCCTCCTGCGGAACGTGGACCTCGAATGGCGTGACCTCCTCAGTTGTCTCCCTGTAGTGCTTATCGTCCATATGGTCAAGATCCGTCAGCGACTTCTCCAGTGTGGCGATAATTTGCGACTTCACCGTATCATAGAACACGGCCTCCTCGGAGCCAATGATTTTGACGTTATCACTAATTGCCTGCATCGATTGCAAACGACGATGCTCTTCGGCGAGCTCTTCAATGGCCTTCAGGGCATGCTTCGCTTGAAGGAGTAAATCTTCATGATGTTGTTCTACTAATCTTTGTTCAAGCTTTTCAAGTCTTTCGATCATGAGCAGTCATTCCCTTCGTCATGGATTAAGTGATGAGGCATCTTTTTCAGAATGCTGCCTTCTTTTACTTTCCCCTTTTTTGAGGGGCAAATACGTGAACCGATTCCGGCCTTATTGACAAGCGCTCTCTACTCCTTTGGCTTAAAGCTTTAGGGCACTAGAAAACTCTAAACCTTCGAGTATGGTCTAAGTCAAGCATCTTGCCACATACTTTCTGGTGTAATAAAGCTAAAGTACTGGCAACAAACAGATTTTACTTGGAAAATAAAAAAAGCTGCCAATGGCAGCCCCTTAATTTACTTGGAAATATCGAATCTACTGTCTTTTAATCCAGTGGTTAGACCAAATTTACTATTAAAATGCCAAGTCATTGGATAGTAGGTTACATCATTGTAAACTAAAAAAGGATATTCTTCTTTTCCATTATTTATCCATTCATCATTAACAAAAATATTGAACGTTGGAAGGTGTGCATACATGTTTGTAGGCTGAGCATAGGATGCCTCAATACGTTGGAATTGCACACCCTCCCCAATCTCCGTGTCCGTTTTTCTTAAAGATAAGCCTACTTCATTTGACCAAGTGTTTTCAATCGTAAGAGTCGAACACATATCATAATTCAAAGGTGCGTAGATGATATCATTATATATAAAAAATGGGTATTTTAAAGTAGAGTTTTGAGCGTTGGAAGCCCCAGTTTTATAGTTAATATAAATCTCAAATGTCGGAAGAGCAACTTTAACATGCCCGTCTGGAGTAACTTCTTCAACATCAGAGGTGGGGGGGGCAGGTTTATTCGTTGGGATTTCGCCTATGAAAAAGCCGCCAGTATGCGAGTGATATCCTTTGCATAGACGATCCAAATATGCCTTATATGAACATTCATGTCCACCGTATTTATCGAGTTTTCCTGGGTGCGCAAAAGAAGTTGAGGTTAATGTGACAGCAAGAACTATCGACATGAGAATAGGTAGTTTGGAAAAATGCATAGCAATTCACTCCTATGTATAGTTATTAGTGCCTATACGACAATAACAGATTATGGCTTTAGTCGCAATAAAATATATAAACTTTAGATGGGAATTTCATTTAAACACACATATCATGAGAAAAGGAGGCTTTGAAATTAAGTTACAATAAACACATTTAAATCAAAGGAGTTCCAGAGTCTTCGTCATCTGAAACTGAAACTATACGATTATGTTAACTGGTTTAACAAGCATCGAATTCAAGGGACATTAGAATACATGACAACTATTCAGTATCGCCATACAGCCCTTAAAAAAGCTGTCTCATTTACTGTTAACAATCCAAACGTGCTCGTTAAAACATAAGATGAAATAGGGTAACGAGCCTTTAAACTGTTCAATACAGAAGCAGTTGTCCGTTGCAACTCTTTGCTCTACTGATAGGAATTTATATGAAAATATAGATATCTTTAGGGTGGATGATTCGATATAATAATAGGAACATATATTCTATATTAGGGGAGAATCATTTCAAATGCGAATTGCTGTAATTTCGGATACTCACAGTAATGCTATTGCTTTTAAAGAAGTGATTAAGGATATTAATTGTCAAAGTCCTGATGCAATTGTTTGTCTCGGAGATATTGTCATGCGTGGTCCTCAACCAGCCGAGTGTGTTGATTTATTACACTCATTAGATGCACTTGCAATTGTTCGCGGTAATTATGAACATATGTTTACCCGTTTTCCACCTACTCCAATTTGGAAGCCCCAAAATTTTAAAGAAGGGCTCAAATTACGAGCCTATGAATATGACATGGTCAGACTTTCAACAGAGGATCAGGATTGGTTGGCAAATTTACCAACTGAGCATGTTTTAAATATTGAGCAAACACAAATCGAATTATTTCATGCATCACCTGATTCTCTTAGTAAAGTTACCTACCCTTGGGCCTCTTTGGATGACCTCGACAAGATGCATCAAAACGAAAATACGAATGTGATTTTGTATGGTCATATTCATCATGCATTTGTAAGACAAGCCATGGGAAGGTTGGTTGTTAATTGTGGAAGTGTCGGACTTCCGTTTGATCGGGATAATCGCGCTAGTTATGCAATAGTAGACATCGAAAATGGAAATATTGCTGTCCAATTACGAAGAGTTTCTTATGACATAGAGAAAGTCATTAAAATTGCTAAAGATCGTTCCTATCCAGATATTGAATGTTTCGAATATGGTGTTCGTAAGGCAATATATCCATATTTTGAAGAAGTCAAGATAACGGGAAAACAGAGCTAAAGGGAACTATTACTGAAGGAGCATACCATAGAAGTAGGCTCCTCTATTTCTTGATGAAGATACGAGCAGGAATGTGTATTAAAATACAATTTTAAAATTAACTGTTAAGAACCAAACTTGGTCTAAATCCTAAGAGAAAGATACCATTTGAGAGCAAATAATTAAAATTCCTTTTGACAGGAGGTTACGTTTTGAAAGTTCGAAGTGGTGTGAAGGGAATCGTAATTAAAAATAATAGGTTGTTAACCATCAAGAAATACGACAATAAATTCGAAGCAGACTATACTTTACCAGGCGGTGGTCAAGAACATGGTGAAAATTTAGTTGAAGCCCTTCAAAGAGAATTTTTAGAGGAAGTTGGATGCCTTATAGAAGTAAAGCAATTCGTGTTTCTTAGGGAATACATTGGTAGGAATCATCATGGGAATATTTTGATTGACCCAAAAACTCATGTGGTAGACCACATTTTTATTTGTGAAATAATGGATGAGCATAATATCGGAAATGGAATAACTCCAGATGAGGATTACATTGGAATTGAGTGGATTCCAGTAACAAGTCTTAATGAATATAGGTTTTTCCCAAAAGGATTGATTAATCACATAATTGGAATTGCAAATGGTGAAATACCACGTGGATTCTATACAGGAGATATAAATTAAATACTTTCTTCAATTAACTATTCTGCTAACCGAGACTACCGCACGATTGAAAACTAAAAACACGACTGCCATGTTATGTTAACAGGCGTATGCACTTTATTTTGTGAAGGGGGAGAGTTTAATGCTCTATATATTTAGCGGGCTGCCAGGTACCGGGAAGACCACTCTATCATCCGCTTTGGCTAGAGAGTTACAGGCCACGTATCTCCGAGTTGATGTCGTGGAGCAGGCTATGCGGGCTGCTGGAACGTGGGCCGATGGACCTGCGGGTTACATTGTGTGTTATGCGATTGCATCGCAGAATCTCCTGTTGGGTCTCGATGTGATAGCAGATACAGCCAATCCCATCCAAGTAACGCGCCAGGCTTGGCGCAACGTGGCGGAATCTCTTGAGACTCCGTTTGTGGAAATCGAAGTGATCTGCTCTGACGATCATGAACACAGGCATCGAATCGAAACGCGTGTAGCCGATATTCCCGGCCTTGTTTTACCCACGTGGGAGCAGGTCAGGAACCGACAGTACGATGTGTGGGACCGAGATCGCATCGTCATCGACACAGCTCAACAAACTTTGGCCGAGAGCTTGATGACGTTATGTGAACAGTTGGGCTGGGAGCGTAGAAAATGTAGTTGATTACACTAAGAAGAACGATACTTGAACGGCTGCTGCGGAGCAGCCGTTATTACGTTAACGGGCAGTGTGCCGTAAAAGAACAACGAGGAAAATGAATTTGTTAAAAGGAGAAGAAAGAATTTATGAAAACTTTTGTATACATGGTCAGGCACGGAGAATCACCTAAAATGGATGGGAACGAAAGAACACGTGGACTGACTTTAAAGGGAGAATCAGATTCCCAAATTGTAGCTGAGTTATTGAAAGGCGAGAGGATTGACACATTCATCTCAAGTCCATATAGAAGGGCAATATTAACAATAGAGGGACTAGCCCAATCTTTAGGCAAAGAATTAATTGTTATTGAGGAACTAAAAGAAATAGTATTTATTGGCGATGATAAGATAATGCACGATAAGGAAGTGTATCCATTAGTCAAGAAAATGTTCTCGGAACCAGACTTTTCGCTGCCTGGTGGGGAGTCTTTTACGAATTGTCGAAACCGTGTTGTAACTATCTTAAAAAACATGATAAGCAAATATGAGGGGCAGAAAGTTGCTATTGGAACCCATGGAGCCGTTATGACAATAATGATGGGGTACTTCGACCCTCAGTTTGACTTGGACTTTTTATTAAAGACTTCAAAGCCTGATATTTACAAGATGGAATTTGATGAGGGAATACTAACTAAAACAGAGAGGCTGTGGAGGGTAACTCCTGAATGATTCCATTGAATGCTAACAAGCACACTAGTATAACTCAGATAAATCCTTCCATAAGAAGCAAACTAGCTTGATTGTATGAAGATGATAAACGTATCCAAGGGTAAATATCCCAACACTATAATTGTTAGATATATCCTATAGTGGCACTGACCAAGGAGGACAGCATGCAATTTCAACCCATGTATGATGATGGTGAATTATTACTACCGAGGATCGAATTAAATATGACATTGAACCAATCGATGGGCATTATAACGGATTTGAAGCGAAAGCAGCTTTTAATGAATCAATTAGTGGCTCATTCCGAATATTATTTATTTCGAGCCGGGCAAAACGAGTATATGCGTTTAACGGTGGAAGAGCTAATCACTTTTCTGATCCAAGTGACGGAGAGGACAGAGCATGTCGCTTCGTTAATGGATTATTTTGCTTTAAAAGAAGAACGGAAGGTAAAAATCAAGGATCTAAGCTCATCGAAAAGGATGTATGTGACCTTACTGCGTGTCTTTTTTGCGCATCAGCCTACAGTTGTACTGGAGGAACCCTATTTTTACTTAGAAGAGCAGGATCGTCGTCAATTTAAACGGATTTTAGATGACCTTTCGAGAGAAAAGCAGATTTTAATATTAACTTCGAATTTAGAGGATGCCATGATTTCCTGTGATGCCATTTATCGATTGAACGAGTCCGGATTTCATCCATTGGATCTTCGGGATGCTGAAGAGGACAAGCAGGAAGTACAGAAACAAGATGAGGCTAATATAACCTTGCAGAAGATATCTACAAAAAGAAAGGACAAAGTGATTTTATTTAATCCGCCTGAAATCGATTTTATAGAAAGTGTAGAGGGTTCGATCCTTGTTCATGTGGGTGGGGAAAATTATGACTGTGCTTTGACGCTAACCGAGCTCGAGCAGAGATTGTTAAATTTCGGGTTTTTTAGGTGTCATCGATCCTACATCGTTAATCTGCAAAAAGTAAGAGAGATTATTACATGGACGAAAAATAGCTACAGCCTGCGATTACATACAGATCAAGATGCCGTGGTTCCGTTATCTCGTTCAAAATTGCAGGAATTAAAAGCACTTCTTAACCTTTAATTCCGGGATTATGCCGAACCAATTAAGCATCGGATGGTACCATTCAGGCGATAATAGCTACATTTCGGCGGGTTTTGATGGCTCCAAGCATGCAATCTTCGTATACTTAGGCCATCAATTCTAAGGAAGTGGTGTTCATGGATGTTATTCAGGTCGAACATATTCGAAAGAGATTTGGAAATAAGGATGCAGTAGCAGATGTGTCTTTTTCAATTCCGAAAGGGGAAATTTTTGGTTTCCTGGGTCCGAGTGGTTCAGGAAAAACGACACTAATAAAGATGTTAACTGCGCAATTAAATCCGACAAGTGGACAGGCAAGTGTATTTAACCAGCCAGCGGAGATGATGCATCAGTCTGCACAGAAGATGCGCTTTGGCATTTTGACGGATAACAGTGGTCTATATGAGAGATTAACGATAGAGGAAAATCTAGAGCTGTATCGCGAGTTATATGATCTTCCTAAATCTTCGATCGGTAAGGTGCTGCAGTTTGTAAACTTAAGCGGAGAGCGCAAAAAGAAAGTCAACCGCTTATCGAAAGGGATGCGTCAGCGTGTCATGTTGGCCTGCGCGATTATCCATGAGCCGGAACTGTTATTTTTAGATGAACCTACTTCGGCGTTAGACCCGGTAAATTCAGCACATATTTATAAAGGCTTACGCTATTTAAATGAGAAAGGGACAACAATTTTTTTAACTACGCATGATATGGCTGAGGCAGAATTGCTATGTAATCGTGTAGCGATTTTGTATCAAGGACAAATTCAAACCATCGGCTCACCCAAGGAACTTAAAAAACAGCATCGGGAGAACGTCGTGTGTGTGGAGTTAATCAATGGGGAAGCCTACGAGCTCCCGATCAATGAGGGAACGGCCGATCAAATAGCCGATTGGATGAAACGAGGGTTAATTGATCGATTAGAAACGAAAGAGCCGAGTCTAGGTGATATTTTCATTAAGATGACAGGAAGTGAGTTACTATGAGTATCTCCTTGAAACGTGCTGGCGCGATATTTGTGAAGGATTACAAAGAGTTTTCCCGCAATTATGCGATCTCCATTATTTTGATTTTTCCAATTATGTTCGCCGTTCTATTTCGAATTGTAGGCTCGTCTTTGCCTGGAGCTTTCGGTCTTGTACTAAATACTTCGTTTGTGATACTAACGAGTATGGCACAAGCCTGCTTGATTGCGGAAGAAAAGGAGCGCAACACCCTGCGATCCTTAATGATGACTCCGGCCACGACCATGGATGTTTTATTCGGTAAAAGCGCTTTAGTCTTTGTCATGTCCGCTGTTACTCTGGCTATGGCTACGTATATATTCGGCTATGAGCCAGTTAGTATATGGGCGTTTGTGGCAG
This sequence comes from Paenibacillus filicis, assembly GCF_038070315.1. Taxonomy (NCBI): domain Bacteria; kingdom Bacillati; phylum Bacillota; class Bacilli; order Caryophanales; family Paenibacillaceae; genus Paenibacillus; species Paenibacillus filicis. The sequence goes on from NZ_JBBPCC010000043.1 coordinate 12,151, forward strand.
CTATCCTTCTTTCGATTATTTTATACATAGCAGCCGGGACGATATGTGGGCTATTCTCCAAAACGTTACTTGACGCATCATTATCAATCATTCCGGTGGCGTTCATATTCACTGGGGCACCGGGGGGAGCGGTACTAGCGGATGATTATCCGATCTTCAAAGTGCTGGAATACTTCCCAAGCAGTCAGCTTGTGCATTTGCTAGGTATACCTCATATGGGCTATATGACGGGAGATCTATTAAGACCCATCCTCATTATTTTGGCATGGACGGTTGGTTTAACGATTGTGTCTATTGTTCTGTATCAACGCCGGTTAAAGGATGAGTAGGATGGAACCGCGCGTATGTCTACCGAGGAGGGATCAAACTCCGATGCATACAGCCATCAAGTGGATGCGAGAATTCAAAGACCGCGATACCCGGTATAAGCTGAAGGGCTATCGGGACAAAGCGGAGCTTATCAGGAAACGGAGCTTGGAAGCTTGGGACGATCAGCTGTTGCAATCGGAATCTCTCCGGCTGAAAAAGGAAGCAGAATCAGGTACGCCTTTGGATGAGCTGCTTGTCGATGCCTATGCGCTAGTCTGCGAGGCAGCGAAGAGAACGCTCGGATTACAGCCTTACGATGTCCAAGTCATGGCTGCTATTGCTTTGCACGAGAGATTTTTGATCGAGCAGCATACCGGCGAAGGAAAAACACTCTCTGCTGTTATGCCTGCTTATCTACATGCATTAACCGGCAATGGCGTTCATGTGCTGACGTTTAACGATTATTTGGCCAATCGAGATGCGGAGTGGATGGGCCCGATCTATCGATTCCTCGGGTTAACGGTACACGCGGTTCAAGCGGGCATGAGCTTGTCCGAGAAACGGAAAGCGTACGCCGCGGATATAACCTATGTGACGGCCAAAGAGGCGGGATTCGATTATTTGCGCGACACGATCGCTCTGAACGAAATCGATACCGTGCATCGTCCGTTCCACTACGTCATCGTCGACGAGGCGGATTCACTGCTTCTCGACGAAGCGCGGGTGCCGCTAGTCATCGCCGGCGAGCCGGGCTCCTCCGGCGACGATGGCATTCGTTTCGCAGAAGTGGCTAGACAGCTCGAGCAAGATGAGCATTACGACTTCGATGAGTTCAAGCGGAACGTTTATTTAAATGAAGCCGGCTCAGCGAAAGCGGAATCGCTGCTGGGATGCGGCGATTTGTACGAAAGCCATAATAGTCAGTTGTTATCGTCGTTAAATTGCGCGCTGCATGCGGAATTGCTATTGAAAAAAGACGTCGATTACATCGTTCGGGACGGTAAAATCGAGCTGATCGACGAATATACCGGCCGCGTGGCGGAGAACAGGCATTTGCCGGACGGGCTGCAAGCTGCGCTTTCGGCCAAAGAAGGAGTACCGCACCGGGCAGGGGGGAAAGTTCTCGGTACGATCACCCTTCAACACTTCCTTAGCCTATATCCGAAGATTTGTGGAATGACGGCTACGGCGCACGTTTCTGCCATAGAATTCGAACATATTTATGCGCTGCAGGTCGTCCAAATTCCGCCGAACCGGCCCAACATACGGATCGACCATCCGTACCGGATTTATACCCATAAAGAAGCCAAATTTAAGGCGCTTGTACAAGAAATCTCGTCCGTCCATAGGGCGGGACGTCCGATTCTCATTGGTACGTCAAGCGTCGAGGCGTCTGACAGGCTGGCGGAGGCGCTAGCAGTGGCCGGCGTACCTTGCCATGTTCTGAATGCGAAGAACGACTCAGAAGAAGCCGAAATCATCGCCAAAGCGGGAGAAATCGGCGCCGTGACGGTGTCTACGAATATGGCGGGACGCGGCGTCGACATTCGGCTCGGCGGCGGCAACCCCACGCAAGCAGAAGCTGTCGCCAAGCTGGGCGGGTTGTACGTGATTGGTACGCATATGCACCAAAGCGTGCGGATCGACAACCAGCTGCGCGGGCGTTCAGGCCGCCAAGGCGACCCGGGAGCTTCCGTATTTTTCGTAAGCTTGGAGGATGAGCTGCTCCTTCAGTTCGGCATCGATCAAGCAATACGCGATCTCAGACAGGATGATGCTCTGGAGGAGTCGGTGCTCCACAGCAAAATTGCGCATATTCAGCGGGTTATTATGGGCCAAAACTTCGATATCCGCCAGGAGTTGAACCGTTATTCGGATATGGTGGAGGAGCAGAGGCGTATTTTATACGAGGAGCGGCTCGGAATTTTGAAAGGCGAGACGCCTATGAGCCCTTCGGAGCAGCGGGTACGGCTTTATTATATCGACAAGTTCTGGGCCGACCATCTGGCCTACGTTTCTTACATTCGCGAAAGCATCCATTTGACGAGCCTTACTCATCGCAAGCCGATCGACGAATTTCATGCGCAAATCATCCAAGCCTACGAGCAAATTCCGGCTAACATCAATAGAGAGTCGGCGAATATGCTCGTCAAGCTCGGAGGTTCGAATGATCCGGCAACGTGGGAAAAGTTCGGACTGAAGAGCCCTACTTCCACTTGGACTTATACCGTCAACGATCAATACACGGAGTACTTGCAGAATCCCGGTTCATGGGCGCCAGGGACGATCATCGCTTATTGGATTCGCAAGCTTGCGAGGCCGTTATTCGGGTGGAGAGAATTTTGATGCAGCGTAGCTTTTTCAAGGATGATCGGGATGAATACGAGCGAACGCTCGATCATCCTTCGCTGAGAATGTTGGAGCGATGCGCCCAATCCGTAAAAATCGGTAGCCTGTTCCGTCATTTATAATAGCGAGGTTACGAACTTCACCTCCGGAAAGCGCCTATCCGGTCCTTTCATTAAGATTCCGCCTTGATTTTTCAGATACATATCGAAGAAACCCAGCATATAGGCATTGATAACGGAGTTCGCTCTTTCGGGCGCAATCTTTCCTGTAATGCCCAGCATTTTGAAAATCGGAGAAATGAACTGTACGTCGGCAAAATTCAAATGCTCCGTATTTTCGATATAGAGGACTTGTCCCCCGTCGTCGACCGTTTCGCGCATCCGTTCAAGCTCTAACTTTTTGTCTTCCGTTACTTGATCCATCCACTCTCTTGTTGAGCCCATACGGTTAAGCTCTGCATCCGTGTAGGCCCGGTTATCCATCACCATCTTTAATCTTTCAAATTCGCTTTCCGAGTTCATGAACAAAAACGGCTTTCGCAGCCCCTCTCTGTCACGCAGTCGATAAAGCGCTCCATCCAAGTCTATTCCAACCGCGATTCGCGGATCGTAAGAAGCGTCATAGGCCGTCGCTCCGCCGATGGAATGACCGAACACCCCGACATGACCGAGATCAATCCTCCCTTTTAGATGACTTGGAATCTGCCCCGATTGGATGAGCTCGAATTGGTCCAGCGCAAACGCCACATCGCCGGTTAAAACTTTTCCCAACTTGTCGCGATTTCCGCTTTCCGTCCGGTAATCATGGTCGGGCGAGAATAAGTCGTTGGTTGTACTGGTCGTGATTCGACCGTCCGGAAACTCGGTTGCAAATGTATTGTAGGTATGGTCGATCACTGCCACGATATATCCGTGACTCGCGAGATTTTCGGCTTGCGACGTGTGGAGGAACCTGGAAGAGCCGAAGCCGGGATTCGCAAGGATCAGCGGGTATGAAGTCTGTACCGAAGAGACTTCGGTCCCCGAATAAGCATGACTGGATACGTACTTCAGGTGTTGGAAGGTAAACCCGGGAAGGCCATAGTTCGCGGCCATATAACGTAAAATCCGGGTATCGGGAATAAAGGGAGCGTACTTTCCGGTGCCAGCTTGAGACGGATACCATACCTGAACCATTAATTCTCTCTTGCCGCCTCTGGCTTGGTCGAAAGTCTCTTCCCTGCTTGTATCCACGAAATGAAGCGTTTGCGTTCCTAACTTAAATTCGCCTGTCGGTTCAGGTAGTTTAAATACAGGAAAAGCATACATGAGACCCGCTGTTACGACCAGCATTACCGCTATAGCGGTATAGGCTGAACCCAACATGAATCTTGGGATTTTTTTTTGGCCGTTTTTTTTATAATAGCTATAACCTGAAATGGCTAAAAAAATAATCGTTATGCAATATGCGAAAGATAGCTGCAATCTGTATCCTTCCACCATCCAATGAATGACCAGTATGAGTGTGGCGATCCCGCTTGCAACGAATACCGGAAATTTACGCCGTCCTTTTTTTATTAGGACTGTTAATGCAAACAAGCCGATGTTCGACAAAAAAAGCAACAGTTCAAACAGCCTCATCTCGAGTCTCCTTTTAGCAAATTTCTATTTTCGTTTGTTCCAATCTTATCCTGCCAGGCTGGCCTAAGCTATCGATTTGCCTTACATCTACCTTACAATTTTGTAATTCCCGTCGGAAAGGCGGTCACGTCTCCATTGTCGATGAACCGCTGTTGATCGTTCAGGATCGGATGCTTGACTCCTTTGGCAATCCGAGAAAAGAACAGCTTTTAACCTCTTACGATACGGACAGCGCCGTTTCAACGGCGGACACGGGGGAGGCCATCGCTGGGCAGCTCGGATATGCGCTGTTTACCGACCTGAACGATGACAAGCAGAAGTACCGTTCCATAACGAAGATCGGGTTGACCGACAAGGAGCTTGAAGGTGGGGAATCTACAGCTGGCGCTGTTGTTTTTCGTACCGCTCGCGGTCGCGCTCATCCACAGCTCGGTTGCGCTCTACGCTCTGCATAACCTGCTACATTCGCCGGTGATTCATTCGGCCATTACGGTCTGCATCGGTTTCCTTGCCGCGCAACTCCTGTACTTTCTACTGATCCGCGCCCGTTATGTAAAGCATTTGAAACAATCAGCGGGCTTTAACTGATTGCCCCTGTTTCTGAAAGGAGCGTCGGCTTGGAACCGGATCGCAAGACTTTTCCTCTCTTTTATTAATATGACATAAGGTGACGTATTTGAGGTCTATAATGGTTGGTAGATTAACGAAAGGAGTAATAAATCATGAAACGAAGAATTATTTTAGATTTAGCAGTTACTTTAGATGGTTTTATTGAAGGGAAAAATGGTGAGGTTGATTGGTGCATTATGGACGCTGAGCTGGGGTTTAATCATTTTTTAAATCAAATTGATGCCATTTTCTATGGAAGAAAAAGCTATGATTTATGGGGACAATTTACTCCGGAAATCGAACCTACGGATTTTGAAAAAGAATTTTGGGAATTGGTTCACAGTAAAGAGAAATATGTGTTTTCCAGGGCGCAAAAGGGGACTGATAATAAAGCAGTATTCATAAATGCTAGTATTCTAGAAGAAGTAAATAAAATAAAAAATAAGCCTGGTAAAGACATCTGGCTATACGGTGGAGCAAGTCTGATTACAACTTTTATCAATTTAGGACTTGTTGATGAATTTAGATTATCTGTTCACCCTATTGTTTTGGGAGAAGGGAAACCGCTGTTTGAGGATATCAAACAGCGGTTGAATTTAAAAATGGTTAATACCAGAACGTTCTCCTCAGGCGTTGTACAACTTATTTATCATTTTGGTGCGAACAGGTGAGATCTGTCTCAAAATAGAACCATCACCCCATTTTGGAAGGAAAATAGGTCTGACTGTAGAAGTTAAAATGATTCATTTTATTGAGGAGACTTATAGTTTGAAGCTTTTTACAAAGGAAGTCAAAAATATCGTTTTCGATAATTACCCATTTCTATGCGTGATCGACCAAAGACCAAAGAATGAATTTATTAGTTTTAAGATATATCCATCTAATACAAAAACGTCGTATTTCTTGATACTCTTTTCTTGGAAAGTCAACTGGGCAACGAATCTTTGCCAACCGAGGGTTTGTACAAAGCTAATTCAACATGCCGTAAGCAGTGGGTGGGACTATTTGAATAATGACGCTATTGTGAAGCTCGATGATGGAGATTTTTTAATTGGTCAGCTTGGCTTGGATGAATGATCAGATGTTTAGCTTAACTGGAGATGTAAGCTCACTTCAAATATTAGACAAATTTTATAGGTGCTCAATATGAAGAAAAAGACAAGAAAAATTATTGTAAATGAGAAGGAATATCTATATCTAATTAATTCAAGGTATCATCAACACATAAGCAGAATCACGCTAAAGATATCTTTAAAAGGCGCAAAAAGTTTAACGTGCACATATCTTTTTGATACTTGGGATGATCCCATTACGGGAAGCCCTTTATTAGTTGGTGTTTCCTTAAAAAATCTAGAAACCAACAATATCGAGAATTTTAATTTGCATTATCCAAAAACAATCAGAGAATTCGTCTTATATAGTTTGAAAAATGGTTGGAGTGGGGAGAACGTTATAGAATTTAAAAATGGACTTGAGATTATTAGCGAGATGGGGTACGACATTTCAGCTCTTAAACCGCATTAGTATGTTGCACTAACGGATAACGTTAGTTGAACAATAAAGCGGCAATCTATGACTTTATTGTCTTGTTCGTGGATGCCGCTGGTTGAAATAGGAGGGTCAGTCTAAAACTTTTTCCCTAAAAGCTTGAATTTCTAAAGGAAGCAAGGGGATGTCATACAAGATATTGAAACGTACTAAGATTTAGGGTCTGTGTTTGTTTCGATGCTGAAGATGAGTCTGTAAAATAAAGTGTGTAAACTCCCAAAACCTATTAAAATGGAAATAAGAGGAAGGTTGGGGAGAACACATGGGATTATGGACGAAGCAGCAGCTCCGCGAGTTTATCAAGGAGAATAAATTGGTAACGGCTCAAGATGCCCAAAACGCATTGAAAAATCTATTTGCTGAGACGATTCAGGAAATGTTAGAAGCGGAAATGGATACCCACTTGGGCTATCAAAAGCATGAAGTGGAGAACAAAACCACAACGAACAGCCGAAATGGAAAGAGCAAGAAACGCGTTACTAGTGAGTACGGAGAGCAAGAAATCATCGTTCCGCGTGACCGACAAGGCGAGTTTGAACCCCTAGTGGTCAAGAAGCATCAGTCGAATGTAACGGGTATTGAGGACCAAATCATAGCCTTATACGCCAAGGGAGTCAGCACCAGAGACATCCAGGATCATCTTGAAAGCATGTATGGGATCGAGGTCTCACCAACTCTCATTTCTAACGTAACAAACAAGATCATTCCACTCATCAAGGAGTGGCAGAACCGCCCTCTGCAAGGGGTCTATGCGGTTGTCTTTCTTGATGCGATTCACTTCAAAGTCAAGCAGGACGGGGCTATTGTGAACAAAGCAGCCTATAAGGTGATCGGGATTGATCTGGACGGGAGCAAAGATGTACTGGGCATGTGGATCGGTGAGAATGAGTCTGCGAAGTTCTGGTTAAGCGTCCTAAATGACTTGAAAAATCGCGGTGTTCAGGACATCCTC
>NZ_JBBPCC010000044.1:0-18081 GCF_038070315.1 Paenibacillus filicis
AAAAATCCGGTTTGGTGATGATGGCGGAAGGGAACCACGCGTACCCATCCCGAACACGAACGTTAAGCCTTCCAGCGTCGATGGTACTTGGACCGCAGGGTCCTGGGAGAGTAGAACGTCGCCAAGCCGACTAAGAGCCTTTTTGGATATTATCATCCAGAAGGGCTCTTTTTATTTTACAAGCTGATTCGATCCGTATTTCCTTGATGTATGCTCAAATGAAAGCGCAGTCCTATGAGTTGACATAAGTTTGTGCTTGACACGAAAATTGGGCTTTTGGTAAGATTGCAATAATATATTTCGGCAAGTATCCAAATAAGGAGGATTTATTACGTGTGGGAGTCTAAGTTTGCTAAAGAAGGATTAACCTTTGATGACGTATTGCTCGTTCCTCGCAAGTCGAGTGTGTTTGGGAAGGAAATCGATATTTCTACTCAGTTGACCGACAAAATCAAGTTGAACATTCCTTTCATCAGCTCGGCCATGGATACAGTCACAGAATCTAAGCTAGCAATCGCGATGGCCCGTGAGGGTGGCGTAGGCGTTATTCATAAGAATATGCCGATTGCCCAACAAGCGGAAGAAGTAGATCGCGTGAAGCGTTCAGAGAGCGGCGTTATTACGAATCCTTTTTCTTTGACTCCAGAGCATCATGTCTATGATGCCGAAGAGTTGATGGCGAAATACCGGATCTCAGGCGTACCTGTTTGTGATGAGAATAAGAAGCTGGTCGGGATTCTGACCAATCGCGACTTGCGCTTCGTACATGACTATTCGATTAAGATCAAAGAGGTTATGACTCAGCATCAGCTGGTTACGGCTCCTGTGGGTACTACGCTTCAGCAAGCTGAAGGCATTCTGCAAAAACATAAGATCGAAAAGCTGCCGCTGGTGGACGAGAATAATGTCCTCAAGGGACTGATCACGATCAAGGATATCGAGAAAGCTATTCAATTCCCGAATGCGGCCAAGGATGAGCATGGTCGTTTGCTCGTAGGAGCGGCGGTCGGCGTCTCCAAGGATGTCATGGAACGGACGGCGGCTTTGGTTGAAGCAGGCGCAGACGTAATCGTAGTGGATTCGGCGCACGGGCATCACATTAACATCCTCAATACGGTGAAAGCCATCCGTGAGCAGTATCCGGAGCTGCCGATCATCGCTGGCAACGTAGCGACAGGAGACGGAACTCGTGACCTGATCGAGGCTGGAGCTTCGATCGTCAAGGTCGGGATCGGACCGGGCTCGATCTGTACAACCCGGGTTATCGCAGGGATTGGCGTACCGCAGATTACGGCTATTTATGACTGTGCTTCGGTGGCACGAGAATATAATGTACCGATCATTGCGGACGGCGGCATTAAATACTCTGGTGACGTGACGAAGGCTATCGCTGCTGGCGCTAGTCTGGTCATGATCGGCAGCTTGTTCGCAGGTACGGAGGAAAGCCCTGGGGAGTCCGAGATCTACCAAGGACGCCGCTTTAAGGTATACCGTGGTATGGGTTCGCTTGGTGCGATGAAGGAAGGAAGTAAGGACCGCTACTTCCAGGAGAACGAGAGCAAGCTCGTACCGGAAGGCATCGAAGGGCGCGTTCCTTATAAAGGGCCGCTGGCTGATACGCTGTATCAACTGGTCGGAGGCTTGCGCTCCGGTATGGGGTACTGTGGAGCGGCTACCATCCCGTCGTTAATCAACGACACAGGCTTTGTCCGGATTACCGGTGCAGGTCTACGGGAGAGCCATCCGCATGACGTGCAGATTACGAAAGAAGCACCTAACTATTCTTTATAATAAATGATGGAGCCATGCTGCTCAGGATCGTAAACGGAAGCCATTGGCTTCCGTTTTTTGTTTAGAATCTCTCATATGTAAAGCTTTTTTTACGGGGCTATGTAGGTTATGGTACAATAATTAATATTTTCTTCTTGATACTAAGGAATAGGAGTGAGATGTTTGTTTGTTAAAGCTAAACGTGTTTGTATCCTCTTAGCCGCCGTTCTTTTGTTGAACACATCCCTTGCTCTGGTGCAGCCTCCGACTGTGAGTGCCGCCGATACGCCGCCTACGGAGCTTCAATTGCAAGCCTCCTCGGCTATATTAATCGAAGCGACTACCGGGCAGGTTCTATATGAATATAATGCCGACAAAGCTCTTCCTCCAGCCAGTATGGCTAAGATGATGACGGAGTATCTGGTCATGGAAGCGATAGAAAGCGGTAAGCTGCAGATGGACCAGACGATTAATACCTCGCAGGCTGCTGCGGATGCTATTGGGTCCGGACAATTGCTTGCCTATAATGAGCAGGCGACCGTCGATAATATGTTTGCTGCTATGTCGATTTACTCCGCTAACGATGCAACCATCGCGCTCGCAGAAGCGGTCGCAGGTGGTTCGGAGGAGAACTTTGCCAAGTTGATGAATGAGAAAGCAAAAGAATTCGGCTTGTCGCCGGACGCGCACTTCATCAATGCAACGGGTCTGGGGCGGGCTGACATGGGCAAGCATGCTCCGACTGAGCTGCAGGGAGAAACCCTGCTGACTGCCAGAGATGCCGCTATTATCGCTTCTCATTTGATTAATGATCATAAGAACGTGCTAGAATACACCAAGACGCCATCCCGCAAGTTCCGCGAGAAGGACAAGGATCCGATGATTAACTGGAACTGGATGCTTGCGGCCAATAAGAGCAGCCGAAATTTCGCCAAGTATGCGTATGAGGGTCTCGACGGCTTGAAGACCGGGCATACAAATGAGGCGGGATATTGCTTTACAGGAACGGCTGAGCGCAACGGGATGCGGTTGATCAGTGTCGTCATGGGAACCGGTATGGGTCCCAAGGGCAAGGAAGAAGCAAGATTTATAGAAACGGCTAAGCTGCTCAACTATGGCTTCAATAATTTTGAGTCCAAGACGGTGTTGACGGCCAAAACTGAAATAGATTCATTGAAAACGGTCAATATTAAAAAAGGTGTAGAGCTTCAGGTTCCAGTAGTTACGCAAACGGGTCTGACCTTGGTGGCTAAGAAAGGAACTCCGGCCGATCAGTTCCAGATCACAACGGAGCCTATCGAGGAAGGGAAGCGTGTAGCGCCTATTCAGAAGGATCAGGTCATGGGCAAGGTGAAGGTGACGTATCAGAATAAGGAATACAGCGTCAACCTGATCGCCAAGGAAGAGGTAGAAAAGGCCGGCTGGTTCCGCTTGTTCTTCCGGGCTATCAAGGACTTTTTCGTAGACACCTTTACGGGGGCCAAGAAGTCTTAATATCGCTCAAAGTCCGAGCAAATGGGTTGTATATTTAGAGTCCTTCATGTAAAATATTTCATTAGTTAGTTTGTCCTGAACGTATAGAATGGACGGACATTACGCAGAGTCTCGGGAGGAATCGGACATGGAAACAGGTACATCACGCGTTAAAAAAGGTATGGCTGAAATGCAAAAGGGCGGCGTCATTATGGACGTCATGAATGCAGAGCAAGCGAAGATTGCAGAGGCTGCCGGAGCAGTTGCCGTTATGGCACTTGAGCGGGTACCTTCCGACATCCGCGCTTCTGGCGGTGTAGCCCGGATGGCTGACCCGACGGTCGTGGAAGAGGTCGTGAAAGTTGTTTCCATCCCGGTTATGGCCAAAGCACGGATCGGACATTATGTCGAAGCCAAGGTGCTCGAATCGCTCGGTGTCGATTATATTGATGAAAGCGAAGTATTGACGCCAGCGGACGAAGTTTTCCATATCAATAAGCATGAATTCACAGTACCGTTTGTCTGCGGCGCTAGAGATCTCGGAGAAGCGCTCCGCCGGATCGGTGAAGGAGCTTCTATGCTCCGCACGAAGGGTGAGCCGGGAACAGGCAATATCGTAGAAGCTGTTCGTCATATGCGTATGATTACAGGGCAAATCCGTAAGGTACAAAGCTTGTCCAAGGATGAGCTGATGGCCGAAGCCAAAAACCTCGGAGCTCCTTATGAGCTGCTGCTGCAAGTACACGAGTCGGGACGTCTTCCAGTCGTTAACTTTGCTGCAGGCGGTGTGGCCACTCCTGCAGATGCTGCATTGATGATGCATCTCGGATCGGATGGCGTCTTCGTAGGTTCGGGTATCTTCAAATCCGATAGCCCTGAGAAATTCGCCAAAGCGATCGTTGAAGCAACGACGCATTACACGGACTATGAGCTGATTGCTCGTGTTTCCAAAAACCTTGGTACGCCGATGAAGGGTATCGAAATTTCCAAGCTGCATGTTTCGGAGCGTATGCAGGAGCGCGGCTGGTAATCCCCAGTCGCTTCTCTGACGAAAGAGGATGAAGGTATGAGAATAGGGGTTTTGGCGCTTCAGGGCGCCGTAGCGGAGCATATCGCCTTGATTCAGAAGGCTGGAGCCGAAGGCGTGGCTATCAAGCGTACGGAACAGCTGGACGATATCGACGGCATCATTATACCTGGTGGAGAAAGCACGACGATCGGCAAGCTCATGAGAACCTATCAGTTCATCGATGCCCTACGCGAGTTTTCGCGTCAGGGCAAGCCGATTTTCGGGACTTGTGCGGGTATGATCATATTGGCCAAGGAGATCAAGGGCCAGGAAGAGCCGCACTTGGCTTTGATGGACATTCAAGTGGAGAGAAATGCGTTCGGACGCCAACGGGAAAGCTTCGAAACGGACCTGGACATCAAGGGCATTGATAAGGACGTTCGGGCTGTTTTCATCCGGGCTCCGTTAATTGAGCGGGTTGGCGAAGGCGTAGACGTACTGGCAACCTATCGGGATACGATCGTTGCCGCGAGGCAGGGGCATTTGCTGGCAGCCTCGTTCCATCCGGAATTAACCGACGACGAGCGGATGCACGCCTATTTTCTTGATATGGTACGTGAGACGAGGTAGGAGGGGTCTGGCTTGTTGGATGTAAAATTGCTGCGAAGCGATTTGGATAAGGTGAAGCAAGCGATGGCGAAACGGGGCAAAAACCTCGAAGAGCTGGATCGGTTTACGCTTCTGGATACAAAAAGAAGAGAGCTTCTACAAGAGACGGAGCAGTTGAAAAACCGCCGGAATGTTGTCTCCCAGGAAGTGGCGCAGCTTAAAAAGGCCAAGGAGAATGCGGATCATCTGATTGAAGAGATGAAGGTGGTCGGCGACCGCATCAAAGCGCTGGATGAAGAGATCCGCGAGCTGGAGACGCAGCTGGATGCTATTCTGTTGTCGATCCCGAACGTGCCTCAGGATGATGTGCCTACCGGATTAAGCGAAGAAGAGAATGTAGAAATCCGCCGTATCGGGGATGTACCTGCATTTTCCTTTGAGCCTAAGCCCCATTGGGAAGTGGCGCAGCAGCTGGGAATCCTTGATTTCGAAGCAGCGGCCAAGGTGACGGGCTCTAGATTTGTGTTCTACAAAGGTGTAGGGGCACGTCTGGAGAGGGCCTTGTACAATTTCATGATGGATCTGCATGCCGATCAGCATGGATATGAAGAGATGCTCCCTCCGCAGATTGTGAACCGGGATAGCCTGACGGGTACCGGACAGCTTCCGAAGTTCGAGGAAGATGTATTCAAGCTGACCGGGACGGATTATTTCTTGATCCCGACTGCAGAAGTGCCGGTAACCAACTACTACCGTGACGATATTCTGACGGTGGAGGATCTGCCGAAAAATTTCGTCGCGCTGAGCGCATGCTTCCGTTCGGAAGCCGGTTCAGCAGGACGTGACACGCGCGGACTGATCCGTCAGCATCAATTCAACAAGGTCGAACTGGTCAAGCTGACATCGCCGGAGAGCTCCAATGAGGAGCTGGAGAAGCTGACTGCTCACGCGGAGAAAGTGCTTCAACTGCTGGGGCTTCCTTACCGGGTGCTGTCGCTGTGTACAGGCGATCTGGGCTTCTCGTCGTCCAAGACGTATGATCTGGAGGTATGGCTGCCTAACAGCAATACGTACCGCGAGATCTCGTCCTGCAGCAACTTCCAGGACTTCCAGGCCCGTCGGGCGAATATCCGGTTCCGCCGCGATGCCAAGGCAAAGCCTGAATTTGTCCATACGCTGAACGGCTCCGGTCTGGCGATCGGTCGTACAGTAGCGGCTATTCTGGAAAATTATCAGGAGGAAGACGGCAGTGTGCGGATTCCTGAAGTGCTGAGACCTTACATGGGTGGCCTGGAGAGAATCGCCAAAAAATAGCGCTTGCTCCTGGTTTATAACTTATGATACAATGCATGTTGTCACCTGGAGAGGTGGTCGAGTGGTTTAAGGCAGCGGTCTTGAAAACCGCCGTGTTCGTGAGGGCACCGTGGGTTCGAATCCCACCCTCTCCGCCATTTCCATATAGGGAAATGGCGCAATATGCAGGTTGAGAACCCGATAACATCGCAGTCCGGACTCGAAGAGACGGGTTATAGCTTATAATTAAAACCAACCAAGAAGCGGATTTCCGCTTCTTTTTTATTTGTGCAGCTAGCGAAGCCTGGGGTCTTTGTTTCCTTGTTTTCACCAGCCTTATCGGGTATACGAAAAGACCTCCAGATGCATGTTATAGGCAGGGAGGTGTGACAAGATGAGCAAATCCGATCAGCTGCGCATTGATGCGCAGGAGCTGGCACAAGCCTGGTCACGGACACTGCCCAGCGTGCTGGATGCTTCGGATCAGGCCAAGGTATGGCCCGACGAGGCGGAATCCAATGTTCTGAGGGTGCATATTACGACAGCGGGGCGCAGCTTGTACAGCTTTGATTTCAAGTGCACCTACGTAGACTCACGCGAGGTGCGGGTCGAACTGGTTGATGTAGAGCGCGACAATCACGCGGTCGATGAGCGGACGGATATTATTCAGACGCTTGTCGATGATTATGTGAGGCATCTTCATGAATGCGCGCAGCAGCTCCATGCTCTGACGACGCGCTAGAGGAGGCGATAGGCCATGACGAGGAACGAAAACGGAGCCGACAAAAACCTGCAAAATGTGGTGGAGGATCTGGATCAGACGGTCGTGGGCGGCCATCATGCCCAGCAGCTTCAGCAGCAGACCAATGACCGTCGGCATCAGGATGCGCTGAATCATAACAAGAAGCATGCTCATCCATCGGAACTGATGGATAAAGAATAACTGAATCTTCACATCTTCTGAATTAAGGAGGCCATTACTTATGCCCAAAGATATTCCACAGCCGGTTAATCCCCCGAGCGGTCAGCAAAATCAGGATGAACAGCGCCAGCGGACAGGCCCGAAGCCGGGGTCCAAGCGTGTAAAAAATGCAAACCATAGCCGTCACAATAATGGAGAAGGCTAACCGACCGATCGATGCTCAGAACCATCAGCCTCTTACCGAAGGGTAGGAGGCTGTTTATTGTAGAATCGCCACTTGCAGAGGTAAGAATCAGAGGAGTAGGAGCTGGCGGCTTAGTTCTTCTTTTCCACTAGCTGGAAACATTCGTTGAGCATTTCTTGCGCCATCGTCTCGTTGTCGGTGTATCCGTACAACAAAGCTCCGGTCGAAATTGCATCAAAAACATCATCAAGCAACGTGCAAATGGAGATCGAAAACTCGTCGTAGACGATATAATAAGCGGTTGCCGGCATCCATGTCCACCTCGGATTTATATTTTCACGATACCCCTTATTCTACCATGCACGTTGAAAAATGAGAACGGACTCGGACTTTTCTAAGCAATTTTTTAGCATTTTGTCGGAATATTTAGCGTTTTATGAAACAGTGGGCAATTTCAGTCGAAACGCGTACAATGAAAGCAGGGCATGCCGCAAGGAGGAAAGAAAGAATGATCATTCTCAAAACCAAAGAAGAAATACAAAGGATGCGGGAAGCTGGACTTATTCTTGCCCGCTGCCACAAGGAAATCGCCAAGATGATCAAGCCGGGCATCACAACCATGCAAATCAATGATTTCGCCGAGGCCTTCATTACCCGTCATGGTGCCGAGCAGGTAACCAAGGGCTTTCAGGGTTTCCCTGCAGCTACCTGTGCGTCTGTCAATGATGTTATCGCACATGGATTCCCTGACCATAAGCCGCTTCAAGATGGCGACATTGTGAAGATGGATATCGTCTGCCGCTATAACGGCTGGTGTGCGGATACGTGCCAGACGTATGCAGTAGGGAACATTTCCCCAGAGGCGGAACGGCTGGTCCAGGTGACTAGGGAGTGTCTGGAGCTCGCTATCCCGCAGGCTGTAGCGGGCAATCGCATCGGAGATGTAGTCAGCGTCATTCAGCGTCATGCCGAACAAGCAGGCTTCTCTGTCGTTCGGGATCTGAATGCGCACGGTATCGGCCGATCGATGCATGAAGAGCCGTCCTTCGCCCATGCAGGCAAGCCGGGTCGCGGCTTCCGCTTGCAGGAAGGCATGGTGTTCACGATTGAGCCGATGATTAATGCGGGGAAGCTGGATATGTTCATTGACTTCGATGGCTGGACGGCTCGCACCGTGGACGGCAGCTTATCCGCCCAATTCGAGCATACCGTCGCGATTACGGCGGATGGCCCTTGGGTGCTGACGGAGGAAGTCTGACTCTGCAGGAGCACAGGCGGATATGACAAAGAGCCTGCTTCACGATCTTCATCGTGTGCAGGCTCTTTCGGTGTATCTGTGACGTCCCCGAGAGGACTCGAACCTCTATCTGTCCTTTAGGAGAGGACTGCTCTATCCTGTTGAGCTACGGAAACAAATCAACGTCATTATACCATACCGTGTGTATGGAATAAAGTTCTACTCATTTTTTCTTCGCTTGTGCAGGGTTTGTCGGGGTTGCCTACGTCTATGCCAGTAGGAAAGGAGGGGGAGACGATTACGGAGGAAGCTTGGATTGCGCGCATGGTAGCCGGAGACCGGGATGCGTTTAGCGAGCTTGTCAACCGGTATGGGCGTTATTTGTACCAGGCGGTGTACGGCGTGCTTCATTCAGCTAAGGATGCTGAAGACGTCACACAGGAAGCGCTGATGAATATCTTCGCGTCTCTCCCTCAATACCGGTACCAGGGCTTTAAATCTTGGATCACAAGAATTGCCGTTAATAAAGCGATCGATTATAAAAGATCGAAGGATCGGAAGAAGGAGCAGCTTACGGCAGAATGGGGAGAGCTGGAGCAGGTTGCAGCTACGTTCAGTCAGCCGGTGGAAGAAGCTGTGCTGGCGCGTGAGAAGCGGGACCTGATACGCGATTACGTGAACCAATTGCCGGAGCATTACAGACAGGTTGTCTACGCTTTTTACATGGAGGAGAAGTCCTACCAGCAAATCGCCGAGGAACAACGAATTGCTTTGAAGACGGTGGAGTCCAAGTTATATCGAGCTAAGCAATATTTACGCAAAGCCTGGGAGGAGGAGGATCGGGAATGACACATATGCCGGAAAACGTATGGAGGCTGTACACAGAGGACAGGCTAGGTCCGGACGATCGCGAACGCTGTGACCATCACCTGCTGACTTGCGACGCATGTCTGGACGTGTATCTCCGTTGTGTAGAGCAAATGTCCGAAAGCTTGCCTGTGCCCGATATGGATGTATTTGCTGAAACGGCTATGCTTCACTGGGCGGAGCAGACCGCTCAGGCATCTATCTCCTCCTCCAAGGAGGCGAAAGGTTGCTCTGACAAGCGGCGAAGCTGGATGCGCCACCCGGTCTTTCACTACACGGTCGCCGCGGCCATCACCTTGATCCTGATGGGCTCCGGGGTGTTCCAGATCTTCACGCAGCAGGCAAGTGCTTGGGATGCCAATGCTTCAGACTGGATGAAACAGCACCCTCCCTCCTGGTCCGAACAACTGATGGAGCAAACCGTAGGACTAATCGCCGCACTGCAGCCTAAGCCGAAACAAGAAGAAAGAAGAGGGAAACGGGATGAATAACTTCAAAAGCCCTACCGTTGCTTTTTTACTGTCGTTGATTCCCGGATTTGGACATTTGTATATAGGCCGCACGTTGAGAGGGTTGATATTCGGCGTCGTATTCGGTGGAGCTTTCTTACTATCCCTGCTTTTGGGGTTCTCGCGCGAGATCGAGTATGGACTGGTCGTTGCGGCCTTCGGCTTCCTGGTCTGGCTAGTTAATATCTTCGATGTGGTACGATCGTTGAATCGCTTGTCTTCGCCATATCCGGGGTACGGAGATCCGGCTTCATGGAACCGGGGATACGGCCCTTCAGGCCCTCCGTATACAGATGAGCATGTAACTGGGCGGGAGAGACCAAGTGGTCCAGGGGGGCCTTACGAGCCCTATAGAACACCTCAGGGCGAATACTACCCTCCTTATCCTGGCAAAGACCGTTATTTCACGATCTTCCTCTCTTTTCTGCCCGGGCTTGGACATTTTCATCTTGGCTTGATGCAGCGGGGCTTGGCCTTTCTGGCCTTATTCTTCGGTCTTGGGATAATCACGGCATTTCTGACGGCCACTACCAGCAGGGGAGGCTTCATGCTGCTCCTGGGGGCGCTGCCGATCATCTGGCTGTACAGCATGTTCGACTGCGTACAGCAGCTCAACAAGAGTGCCAGAGGGGAACGGCTGGTCGATCAGACGTTCTTCGAGGACTTCCAGCAGGGAAGGGAATCCGGCAAGAAGAATAAGACGCTTGCACTGGTGCTTTCGATATTCCCCGGTGCAGGGCACATGTACCTGGGCCTGCAAAAACGCGGGCTGCAGTTTATGGCTGCCTTCCTGTTCAGCGTGTATTTTCTGGATGCGCTTCGCCTAACTTTGTTTCTCTTTTTTATCCCGATTCTATGGTTTTACAGCTTCTTCGATGCGCTGCAGCAGATCTCCCGTTCCGGCCGGGAGCCGCTGGAGGATGTTCCGCTGGTAGAGTGGCTGGCCAAGAGACAGCGCTGGGTCGGATATGGGTTGCTTGTGCTTGGCGGTTACTATCTGATCGATCAATTCTTAATGAGCGCGCTTCAGCTGTGGCTGTCACGAGAGGCCCTTCACCGGGTGATCAACTGGTATCATAATTATTTTCAAACCTTCGTGGTTGCTGCACTGTTGATCGGAGGAGGCTTTTTCCTTCTGAGAAAGGCACAGAAGAAATAAGGGGAGATATAGAAAAACCCGGGATGCGGACAAACGCCGCATCTCGGGTTTTTTTGTTCTTCTGGCTGTCAGGGTAACTGTGGCTCCGTCATGCTTTCCCCCGCAGCTTGCGGAAAAATTGGGTGAGCATACTGGAGCATTCCTCCTGAAGCACATTCGGAATAACCTCGACCCTGTGATTGAAACGCTCTTCTTGCAGCAGGTTCATCAAGGTGCCGGCGCACCCGGCCTTGGGGTCTGTCGTCCCGTAGACGACGAGCGGTATCCGGGATTGGACAATGGCTCCTGCACACATCGGACAAGGCTCCAGGGTCACATAGAGCGTACACTCCAGCAGCCGCCAGGCATCCAGATGCTGACTGGCCTCTCTGATCGCCAGGAGCTCTGCATGTCCCAGCGGATCCTTGGCGGTTTCCCGCACATTGTGGCCCCTGCCTATGATTTCCCCGTTACGTACGATGACGGCTCCGATCGGCACCTCAAGCAGCGCCTCTGCCTTGCGTGCTTCCTCCATAGCGGCCCGCATAAATCGTTGATGAATCTCAATGCCTTCCAACACGGCCACCTCTTTACAAGGAATTCATAAAATCGAACAAATATTCGTTACACACAAGCTGTGGATAAGGTTGTGGATAATTAATGTGATATACTTATCCATTGTAGATAAAATGGGCAATTCAAGCAAGAATCTTTGGGTTTTGAAAAGTTATCCACATATCTGAGGATTTGTTAATAATTTCTGTACAGAAAATAAAGTTGCCAGCCAGTTGGCAACTTTATATAATAAGGGTAATAGACTAGGTATAAATACCCAACACCTAGTAACGGTTCGTAATCACAAAGTCTATATCATTCGTTTGTTTCTGGCAAACCTGTCGAAAGGCAGGGACGCAAAGCTTAGGGTCTAAGGTCCTCCCCAACCAGGAGGCTACGATAGCCTGGCCGCCGAATGTACGTACCGTACCTCCCGGTGAACAGGCTGTCATCTCGGCATACGAAAGACGGCTTTTTTGCGTTGTCTGCGAGCAATGAAAAGGGAGGGACGGTGCAGCTATGTCCAAAGCCGCCAATAACGGAAAGCTTTCCTATGAGTTCATGCAAGATGCATACCGCAGCACCAGCGGCATTCTGCTGAACAGCCGTACCGTCGTCGAGAAGAAGGAGTTTGTTTCAACGGGAATACTTACTTATGCCGAAGGGGATATTGTCGAGATTGAGATGTCGGACTACAAGGCGTTCGATCTGGGCGATGTTGTCAAACTGACGGTATATTCGCCCGGAGGGGTCTATACGTTCCACTCCACTGTGGTTGCCAAGGATCACGGGGCGCTCATGGTCATTAATCCTCCGCAAAATCAGAAACGATTTGCCGAGAAGCGTGAAAATCCCCGGGTTGCCGTGGAGCATAACGGGCAATTGCTGGCAATTCGGCACGAGGACGGGAAAGAGCAGGAGCTTGAGGAAGAGCTGTCGCTGGATATCCGGAATGTGAGTGTGAGCGGAGTCGGATTTATCCTGCAATCGAATCTGAAGCTGGATACGATGACAACGGCTGAGGTTAAGCTGGACCTTGGCTTTGAGGTATCCTGTCAGCTGCAAATCATCCGGTCGGAGCCTGGCGAGTCAGGCGTTTATTATGGAGCCCGCTATATGGATATGCCGTTTGAGAAGGCTAACTCCCTGCGAGCGTTTGTATTGAAGAAGCAGGTCGAACAGCACTTCAGCTCGAAGGAGTCTACTAGGTCGAGACGGTTTTTTAAATAGCATGAACCTACGGCCAACAAACAAGTGCCTTCTTTCTCCAGAAAGAGGGTATTTGCTATGGGGAGGATGACACAGCGGCTGGTTTTAGGATATAATATAATGTCAGGAATGAAATATCGTGTTTGAGTCTATTAAGGAGTTGTCCATACATGGGTCTTTCTTGTGGAATCGTCGGTTTGCCTAACGTCGGCAAGTCTACGCTGTTCAACGCTATTACGCAGGCTGGCGCGGAGTCCGCCAATTATCCGTTTTGTACGATAGATCCGAATGTAGGTATTGTCGAGGTGCCAGATGAGCGCCTGGGCAAGCTGGCCGACATTGTTCAGCCGAAGAGCATTGTTCCGACGGCTTTTGAATTCGTGGACATTGCTGGGCTGGTCAAAGGCGCAAGCCAGGGAGAAGGGCTCGGGAACAAGTTCCTCGCCCATATCCGCGAGGTCGATGCGATCGTTCAAGTGGTGCGCTGCTTCCAGGACGAGAACATCACGCACGTATCGGGCAAGGTAGATCCGATCAGCGACATCGAGACGATTAATCTCGAGCTGATCCTAGCTGACGTGGATTCGGTAGAGAAACGCATCGACCGCTCCCGCAAAAACATGAAGGGCGGCGACAAGAAGTACGCCCAGGAAGTGGAGTGTCTGGAGAGGATCAAAGAAGCGCTCTACAACGACAAGCCGGCGCGCAGCGTCGAGCTGAATGATGATGAGAAGCTGCTGATCCGTGATCTGCATCTGCTGACGATGAAGCCGGTGCTGTATGCGGCCAATGTAAGCGAAGCGGAAGTAGCTGACGCGGAAGGTAATCCTTATGTGCAGAAGGTGCGCGAATATGCAGCACTGGAAGGCGCAGAGGTAGTGCCGATCAGTGCGAAGGTAGAATCGGAAATCGCCGAGCTGGAAGGCGAAGATAAGCAGATGTTCCTCGATGAGCTGGGTCTGACGGAGTCGGGCTTGAACCGCTTGATCCGTGGTGCTTACAAGCTGCTTGGGTTGTATACGTATTTTACGGCCGGCGTGCAGGAGGTTCGCGCCTGGACGATCCGCAAGGGGATGAAGGCTCCTCAGGCGGCAGGGGTTATTCATACGGACTTCGAGCGCGGCTTTATCCGGGCGGAGGTTGTCGGTTATGAGGCTCTTACCGGTTCCGGCTCTATGAATGCGGCCAAGGAAAAGGGCCTGATGAGACTTGAAGGCAAGGAGTACGTTGTACAAGACGGCGACGTCATGCATTTCCGTTTCAACGTTTAGCCGGGCAGGCAGCCGCTTGTGCAGCGATGGTGGGGTAGAGGAGACAAGTCGGTCGCTTGATTCGATAAACGTGAGAAACGAAAGGATGGATGACATATGTTGGACCGGTTACAAGCATTGGCTGACCGTTATGAGAAGCTGAGCGAGCTTCTGTGCGACCCCGACGTTGCGGGAGATTCCAAGAAGCTTCGGGAGTATTCGAAGGAACAGTCTGATCTGCAGGAAACGTACGATACGTTCATAGAATATAAGAGCGTGATGGAGCAGTATGAGGCTGCCCGCGCGATGCTGAACGAAAAGCTGGACGACGAGATGAAGGACCTTGTGAAGATGGAGCTCGATGAGCTGTCGGAGCGCAAGGAAACGCTAGAAGAGCGTATCAAGGTGCTGATGATGCCGAAGGATCCGAACGATGACAAGAACGTTATCGTGGAAATCCGCGGCGCAGCCGGCGGTGACGAGGCAGCGTTATTCGCCGCGGATCTGTACCGGATGTACACCAAGTTTGCGGATACGCAGGGCTGGCGCACGGAAGTGCTGGACGTGAATATGAACGATCTCGGCGGCTTCAAGGAGATCATCTTCATGGTCAACGGCAAGGGTGCGTACAGCAAGCTGAAGTTCGAGAGCGGTGCGCATCGCGTGCAGCGTATTCCGGCGACGGAATCGGGCGGGCGTATTCATACCTCTACCTCGACGGTAGGCGTCATGCCGGAGATGGAAGAGTTCGATATCGAGATCCATGATAACGATATTCGGGTCGATACGTTCTGCTCCAGCGGCGCGGGCGGTCAATCGGTTAATACAACGAAGTCCGCCGTGCGTGTTACGCATGTGCCGACGGGCATCGTGGCGACTTGCCAAGACGGCAAATCGCAGAACTCCAACAAGGAGAAGGCGCTTCAGGTGCTTCGTGCCCGGATCTTCGATAAGATGCAGCAGGAAGAGATGGAGAAGTATGGCGCTGAGCGTAAGAGCAAGGTCGGCACGGGTGATCGTTCCGAGCGGATCCGCACGTACAACTATCCGCAAAGCCGTGTAACGGATCACCGGATCGGCTTGACGCTGCACCGTCTGGATGCGGTGCTTAACGGCGATATGGCCGAGATTGTCTCGGCGCTGACGATCGCGTCGCAGACCGATCAGATGGAAAAGGGAGAATATGCAGGTGCCTGAGCGTGAAGGACGGCGCATGACGATAAGAGAAGCCTACGCAGAGGCTTCTTCTTTTTTGCAGCGGAGCGGGATCATGGAGCCTGAGAGTAACACGGAGCGGCTTCTCGAGCATGTGCTGGGCGAGACGCGAAGCGGGATGCTGATGCGGTGGGCGGAGCCGTTCCCAGCTCAACTGGATGACATATGGCAAGAGCTGCTCGCACGGAAGGCGGCAGGCGAGCCGGTGCAGTATATCATAGGCGAGCAGGAGTTCTATGGCCTCCCGTTCCAGGTGGGGCCAGCCGTTCTCATCCCGCGACCGGAAACGGAGCTGCTTGTGGAGGAGGTCGTCCGGCTGGGGAGCATGTTATGGCCAGCCGGGCGCTCTGCATCGGGAGACGGGAAGGTTGGGCCGTTGGCTACTGCTCTGTCGGAAGAAACCGGGATTGCTGGCGGTGGACCGGTCATATGCGATATAGGCACTGGCAGTGGAGCCATCGCGGTCACGCTGGCATCCCTATGTCCGGGATGGCGGGTGCTGGCGTCCGACCTGTCGGAGGATGCGCTGGAGATGGCCAAGGGTAACGCGAAGCGTCTCCTGGGGCCCGGCCGTATCGAATGGGCGCAAGGAGATCTGCTGCGTCCGTGGATCGAGCAGGGCGGGCCTATCGATATCCTAGTCTCCAATCCGCCCTACATCCCCGAAGAGGATGAGCGGGGGCTGCAGGTAGAGGTGCGGTTGTTCGAGCCGCGTACGGCGCTGTATGGGGGCGTAGACGGTCTTGTCCTGTACCGGAGAATGGTCGCGCAGCTGGCCGAGCTTTCGCAGCTTCCGCGGATCGTCGCCTTCGAGGTAGGGCTTGGACAGGCGGAGGCGGTCCGGGAGCTGCTGCTTCAAGCGGCAGCTTGGGACGAAGTGCGTCTGATTCCCGATCTGGCAGGAATCGACCGGCATGTGGTAGCGTTCCGCCGCTGAGGGGCGGAATGGAAGTTGTCTTTTTATCCAGGAGCCCGGTATAAACTCTCTCAATCACGGACACAATGAGAACTAGAGTCGCTAGAATGCAAGATTCGCTGGCGGCCGAAGAACTTAGGGTTCGAGAGGGGCTGCGATCGCGATGGTCAAACGGTGGGGATGGAAACGGTATGCTTACCTGGGATTTGCTCTGCTGATGCTGCTGATGTCCTGGGAGTCCAGCCGGGCGAACGCGATGCTGTTCACCGGAGCGGCTAGCGGCGGGACTTCTGGCAGTGTGATCCCTGCAGAATCCATCCGGCTGCGCATTCTCGCGAATTCGGATTCCGCCTCCGACCAATGGATCAAGCGAGAGGTGCGTGACGCGGTCATCGAGCAGATGAACGGCTGGGTCACCGAGCCCGATGGCATCGAAGCGGCGCGTGCTATCGTGCGCAGCCATCTGGGCGAGCTGGAAGCGACGGTAGGCGAGACGCTGCGCCAGGGCGGCTTTGACTATACGTATACAGTAGAGCTGGGCACGGTCCCGTTCCCGACCAAGATGTACGGCAATCAGGTGTATCCGGCAGGCGACTATGAGGCGCTGCGGATATCGATCGGTGCTGCGGAAGGGCAGAACTGGTGGTGTGTATTGTTCCCTCCTCTCTGTTTCGTAGATTCGGAGATGGTGGTTAAGAAGGATAATAAAGCCCATGCGGCTTCGCTGGATGCAGAGGAAGTCTCTGCTGATCTAGCCAAGAGCGGGCCTAAGGATAAGCAACAAGCAGCTGACGGCTCAAAAACGGCAGTCTCGAACGGTAAAGCGCCGAAGACCGAGGGACCTGCTGCCAAGAAGCAGGCGTCTGCCGGAGCGGATCAAGCGGGCAAGGAGAAGGCGGCTGCAGGCAAGGAGGCAGCTCCGGGGAAAGCTACCAAAGGCGAAGCCGTTGCGGTATCCTCCGACACGGGGAAGGCAGAGAAGCCGGAAGTGCGGTTTTTCCTCTGGGACCTGATTACGAAGGTGGTTTCCTGGTTTGTCTGATGGGGAACGGATGGTTAAAGGGAAGGGACAGCTCGACACAGCGTAGCTCAGAAAGGCCGAATGGTTGTCGTCGGTTGGGAGTAGCTAAGCGTTCCTAGAGCAGGAAGGAAGAAGAGTATGGAAGAAACAATGACCAGCCTGTGGCGGGTAGATGCACAGAACCCCCAGCCTGCTGATCTGCAGGAAGCGGCGGAAGCGCTCCGCCGGGGCGGTACGATAGCATTCCCTACGGAGACGGTCTACGGCCTCGGGGCCGACGCGCGCAGCGATGCAGCGGTCGCCGCTGTATTCACGGCGAAGGGCCGCCCGTCCGATAACCCGCTGATCGTCCATATTGCCGACAGGTCTCAACTGGCGGAGCTGACGGCTCCTCCGGAGGAGGCCGTTTCGCTATTGATGGACGCATTCTGGCCGGGCCCGCTGACGGTGGTGCTCCCGGTTCGTGAGGGCGTGCTGTCGCCGCTCGTCACGGCAGGTTTGTCGACGGTCGGCATCCGGGTACCGGACCATCCGGTCGCCCGCGCGCTGATCGCGGCCTCGGGCTGCCCGGTCGCCGCTCCGAGCGCGAATCGCTCCGGCCGCCCGAGCCCGACGGAAGCCGGGCACGTGCTCCACGATCTCGCCGGGCGGATCGCGGGTATCGTGGACGGCGGCCCTGCCGGCGTCGGGCTGGAATCGACCGTCGTCGAGCTGCGCGGCGACACGCTCTATGTGCTCCGCCCCGGCGGCGTCACCGCGGCGCAGCTGCGCCGCGTGCTGCCCGCTGGCGTGCACGTGCAGGAGGCGGCGGAGTCGGTCGCCGCCGCCGAAACCCCGCGGGCTCCGGGCATGAAATATGCCCACTATGCCCCGCGGGGCCGCCTGACGATCGTGCGAGGCGCCG
>NZ_JBBPCC010000045.1:0-15357 GCF_038070315.1 Paenibacillus filicis
TTGTTTATACTTCATGTTGAGTGCCTCCTGTGCTGGAATTGTTCTTTGGACGGAACGTTTCCCAGTATACAGTTGGCGCTTTTTTCATTCAAACCTTAAATTAATTCATTACAGGAATGGCTCCTTTAGAATAGGTTAGTTCTGTGCAATAATACCATATAATCCCGGTAGTGTTAATATTATTTTATTCATGATCTAGACATTATGCGGAGCAGTTACATCTGAAGGGCGTCGGGAAAGATTGATTTGATTTGGCGAAAGCTCTTCATTTAGAATAAGACTGAATAGGCTTGGAGGGGATGTTACGGCATAATGGCAAAAATCGACGATGTGGCCCGTCTGGCGGGTGTCTCCAAAGGAACCGTATCCAATGTGTTCAGCCAGAAAAGACCTACGAGTCCGAAGGTGACGGAGAGAGTACTCCGAATTTCCCGAGAATTGAACTACGTGCCGAATCATACGGCAAGAAGCTTGGTCACCAAGAAAACGATGGCCATCGGTCTTACGGTTCCGCATGGGAATTTCTTTTTCAGCACTTTTCATAATCAATTTATTAATGGAGTTGTGCTGGAGGCCTCGACGTATGGCTACCGGGTACTCCTGGATATGATTGCGGTGGAGGAGGTTAAGACGCCGTCTCTGGCTAGCTACCCGATTGACGGTGCCATTGTGTTAGGTCCGATGCTGGAAGATCGGCGTATCCAACTGCTGCATCAGCATCAAATTCCGTTTGTCACCGTCGGCCAAATGATGAATCAAGGCATTGTAGACGCTTCTACTGTCAATAACGATAATGAAAAAATCATACATGATATCTGCGATTACCTGATCAGTATGGGCCATCGAAACATGATGTTTCTGAATGCTGGACAACAGATGACGGTATCGATGGTAAGATCCGAGGCCTTCATTCATGCCTTGGAGAAACATCAGATCGGGCTTCAGCCGCATATGATTCATTATAAGCCGATGGTCGATTATGAGGAATCGATGAGATACGGTTATGAGGAAACGTACCATACGCTTAGCGAACTGAGCGAACAGGTGACGGCGATTATCGCCGATGATGACCGCACGGCTTTCAGTGCCATGCATGCACTGAAGGATCTCGGTTACCGTGTGCCGGAGGATATCTCGCTGTTCGTCATCTGCGGCGATCTGTCGATGATGCATCAAGTCACGCCTTCCCTGACAGGTATGGATCTGCAGCCCTCCGAGCTGGGTGTTCAGGCGGTGAGGCTGCTGATGCACAAGCTGTCTGTTCTGGAGGGTGAGTATAGGAATCATTGGATTGTAGACAGCCGAATCATCGAACGAGACTCTTGTTCACTGAAATAAAGAATCGAAAAAAACGGAACCCATGAATCCGTACGTTTCATCGTGAAGCGTGGGTTTCGGGCATCGGAACGGATTACGTGGACTTTCTGCATACGCATCTGGATGAGGGTTCCTATGATCCGAGCAATAAAGGGGTCGTGCTCCCGGGAGCGACGGTATGAATATGTAGGGGATTTTATCTTGTTGAAAACTAAATATAAGTGGTATATAGTATATTTAGAAAGCTCATAGTTAGGATGAATGGACATGGCATATTCGACAGCCTTATCGCAAGGCATCTCCATCTTACTCTATATTCACAGTATCTCCGAGGAACAGTGCTTTAACTTTTTATCGACCAAAGTCATTTCGGAACAATTAAATATTCCTGTACCCACTACGGTTAAAGTACTCCGAAGCTTGAGCAATGCTAGGCTAACGGTAGCCAAAGAAGGAGCGAAGGGGGGCGTCCTGCTGGCAAGACCTTTATCGGAGATGACCCTATTGGATGTTTTTCTAGCCGTTGAACCTGGAAAAGCTCTATTCAAAATCCATACCGATGTAGCGCTACAAGGAAAAGAAGTGGACGAAGTCAAACAAAGGATCTTCACTCATCTAGACAAAGCTGAGCTGGCCATGCAGAATTCCTTAAAAGAAGTAAGGCTAACCGATTTATTGAAATAAAGAAACGGTTGCCTTCTCTTTTTTTGAATAAACTATATATAATTTATATTTAGTATATTATGAATGTATTTATATTCGATGAACCAAAAGGAGCAGTTCCATGAATGTACAGACTCAAGCCGTACAAGCGGTGAATGGCGTTAAAATCCCTCAACTAGGTTTTGGAGTTTATAAGATAACGAAAGAGGCAGAGTTCCAAACAGCGATTAGCGAGGCGATTCGACTAGGCTACCGGCATTTTGATACCGCTCGAATTTATGGAAATGAAGCAGCTTTAGGGAGAGAGATCCGAAACAGTCTAATACCTCGTGAGGATTTTTTTATCACATCTAAAGTCTGGAACACAGATCATGGTTATAAGGCGACGAAGAAGGCATTTGAACAAACCTGCAAAAAACTGAATGTAGACTACCTGGATATGTACTTAATCCATTTTGCCTCACCTCATTATATAGAAACGTGGAAAGCGATGGAGGAGCTATATCTGGAAGGGAAAATTAAAGTGATCGGCGTTGCGAATTTTGAGATTCAGCACCTCGAAGAACTGATGAAACATGCCAAGATCCCGCCTATGATCAATCAGATTGAGACTCATCCCGAGTTTCCGCAAAACGAGCTGCATGATTATCTGAAAGAACACCGGATTCTGCACGAGGCCTGGGGGCCGCTGGGGCAGGGAAACAAAGCGTTATTGGAGCATCCAGAATTAAAGGGAATTGCGGAGCATCACCATAAAACGGTAGCTCAAGTCATTCTACGCTGGCACTTAGAACGGGGAATCATCCTGATTCCAAAATCATCAAACCCCAAGCGAATCAAAGAAAATAGTGAAATATTTGATTTTGAGCTGACTGGCGATGACATGGAAAAGATCAGCCAACTAAATACAGGTAGAAGGTATTCGATTCATCCAACGGGTTATATCATTCATCCTATCTATAATAAGCTGATGAAGATTTTTATGTAAGGACTTATATGTGATAACAAAGGATTTTTTCCATGCTACGGTATAAGGGAAGATCCTATAGGGCATGTGGGCATGATTCGTACATTCCAAACATAAATATGATAGACGAAACGTATAGGAGGGGAGTGTCCACAAGTGCCTATATATCCGCCTATATTGAAGCGCGGTGATACGATTGGCATAGTCACATTAGGAAGTCCGCTCAGTTCAATCACGATTAATAATAGTATTTCCGTATTGCAAAGTATGGGATTTCAAGTGGTTGTAGGTAAGTATGTATATGCGGTGGATGGTTTTTTGGCAGGAACAGATGAACAAAGAGCATTGGATCTCATGGACATGTTCACCAATCGAAACGTGAATATGATTCTTCCCGCCAGAGGAGGAGTTGGAGTTCTGGGAATTCTTCCTTACTTGGACTACGATGTGATTGCTGCAAATCCCAAAATACTTACAGGCTACAGCGATGTTTCTGTATTAATGAATGTCTTATATCAATTGTCTAGGCTAGTTACCTTCTCCAGCTTACTTCTGTTTGATTTCAAGGCAACGACTCCGGCGTATAATTTCGATCAATTTTTTGAGGCGACCTCTACCGTGAGCGCTCCAAGGCTTATTCGAAACCCTCCGCATCTCGTGCAGACAAGTAAAGTTCCCGGCAATGTGACGGGGCCTATTATTGGAGGTAATCTATCTTCCATTGTAGATACGCTCGGCACTTCCTATGAGATCGATACGAAAGGAAAAATTCTATTCCTCGAAGAAACGCATGAGCCCATCAACAAAGTTTATAGGATGATGAGCCATTTAAAAATAGCCGGAAAGCTTAATGACTGCCTAGGAATTGTCATGGGTGAGTGCACAGAATGCCAACCGGCCTACGGCAAAACTTACAATGATCTCATCGATGAACTAGTAGCTCCAATCGGTAAGCCGCTTATGACTAATTTGGCAGCTGCCCACGGCATATACAAAGCTGCGATACCGATTGGAGCGCCTGTTAATCTCAATACCTATAATAGTACATTGACTGTTCTTGAACCAACCGTTCGTTTAACATAAACAAGAAACTATTTAATTAGACGGCGAGCTCCCCAATAATGGGAATCATAATAGGGTGTCCCGAATAACGTGCTGATTTTTACTTCCCTGGTTCCCATTGTTCCAGCTTGTAGGATCTTGTTGTCTCCCATATAGAGAGCCACATGGGACACTCCTGGCTGGTAGGTGTCGCTTAGGAAAATCAAATCCCCTTTACGTAATTGATCAGCGGGAACAAATTTCCCTAATTCGCTTTGCATAGCCGAGGAATGAGGAAGTTCCATTCCAATTTCCCTAAACATATATTGAGTAAAACCGGAACAATCAAACGCTTCGTAAGGCTGATCTCCTCCAAATACATAAGGAACTCCAAGCTGAGTCATTCCTTTGGCAATCATGGCATCCGCTTGCGCTTCCCAATTTTGGTTTTGTGCGCTTGGAATGTTTATGACCAAACCCTGGTATACATTATTGGGATCGACATTTGGATTTGCGGCCATTAGGCTCGATAAACTTACGCCCTTGTTATTGGCAATGTTCCATAACGTATCGCTATCATTAGCGGTGTACGGTTCATATGTACTAGCTGAAGCAAAGGCTGAGAACATAAGACTTGCAGCTAATGCAGAACTCAAGATCATAGATTTTTTCATGATGCCCTCCATGTTGGTTGAGTTTTTATGAAGTACCTTATTTTAACTTAACATCATTATTCCATGATGGAAACGCTCAAAATATGGTAGAAGGATGATAGCGGCGAATAATTCTAGCTAACGGGAGACGATTTATATAATGGAAAGACGATAACTTTAAGCATCGAAAATCCTAAAGGCATATGCGAACTAGAACATTAGGGAGGGGGAGAGTTGTGAGATCAAAAGAAATAATACACAACCTTTTAGATATTCTACAAAGAAATAATTACAAAATAACGGACCCATGTTTGCGAGTGTTTCGACAGGCGGAAGAAATGTGTGAAAGATATGATGTATCTATGTTTCCTAAGGACTTATTTGCTTTTTTGTTAATTGAGTCTGAAAAAATTAGGAATATTATTGATAAGTATGGCGGGAATTCTTACAAATCAATTGAATTCACATTAGAAAATCTTGATATCGAAGTTAGAATAGAGGGTAAATTTACATATTTTTATGGAGAAGATGGATACTCCCTAGATGAAAATAATAACGAAAGAAGTTATATCCTTGTAGAGTGCATTAGGATAATGGAAGAAAGAAATCGCTTTCTGCTTGATGATGAGATCCTATTAATCGCGTTAATAAATTGTCATGACGAAGAATCCCCGCCTTATGAAAATGCTTCATGGACTGACGAGAGGTTTCATTGTGGCTATAATACACTTTCTCATTTATTTGGGACTTATTTTGAGGGATTATGGATAAAGCACGATTTAATTAAATGGGAATTTGTTCATGGAACCTTAAAAAAGTATCATCTCGTTTTATCATTTGCTGGTGAAGATAGGACAATTGCCAAAGAGATTGCAACTCGAATTACTCAGAATGGGTATACAGTGTTTTACGATGAATTTGAAAGAGATCAATTATGGGGAAAGGATTTGTATAGCTATTTGTCAGAGCTATATAAAGATAAAGGAGAGTATTGCTTAATGATCATCTCGGAGCATTACTCTAGAAATTATTGGTCAAAGCATGAAAGGCTTGCTGCTCAAGCGAGGGCATTTAAAGAAAATAGAGAATACATTCTACCGTTAATTTTGGACGATACTGAGATACCAGGGGGCTTGCCAACGGTTGGTTACCTTGATTTGAGAGAGAACTGTATGGAGGAAGTAATAGAGATTTTAATAAAAAAGTTAAGAGGCTCTAATGATGATTTCATGAACAGTAAATTTCCGGTATAAGCAAGGCTATCAATTAAAAAGTGTAACCTTTGAAAGCAGAATCTAGCAAACGGCGATCAACTAGCACGAAACATGGCCTATTTGCGCGGCTCAAATATAGGTCTCAGTTGATCGGTAAGACTAGGGATAGAATGATCTGTGATACTTGGTAACACTTATAATAAGAATGCACAAAAGAACGCCCATTCCAAGGCGTTCTTTTGTGCGTTCAGCAGCGTATCAGCCTCAGCAAGGTAGGAGGAGGCATATAATAGTTGATAGTGCTTTAGCTGAAATATAGCGGTGCAGAACGTCCCCTAACTCGAAAATCCATTAATGTGTCTGAGCATTTGGATAAATTCCTGTAGTTCAGCATCACTTAAGCTGGAGATCCGGTCAACAAAAACGGACTCTTTTTCTTTGAGCGCCTGAATGGTCTGTTGCTGTCCGTATTCCGTAAGGGAGAGAAGAATGGCTCGGCCATCATCAGGAGAGGCGTCCTTTCTCACGTAGCCAAGAGCTTCCAATTGTTTGACAAGGCGGCTTACGGAGCTGCGATCCATAGCTGTTGATTCCGCAAGTGCTGCAGCACTTGTTGGCCCGTAGGAATAAAGCCAACGAATAAGATGAAAGGAAGCAGGCTGCAACGACGAATCGAATCGTGCGGCAGCTTTGACATTTAACGCGTGTGCAGCGCTGATGAGAGCATTAAGCTGCTCACCAAGAGCGATCTCCAATTGTACCCTCGGGTCATTGCGGTATTGATTATCTTCCATCTGTATTCACCGTTCCTTTAGTCAATAGAAAAGTAATTTGATTGACATATGTCAATCAAATAGATATAGTGGACATATATCAATTAATAGTATTGCCTTCGATGGTTAGATCCATTTCTTAATTGTAAAAATATTGTATCACATAAGGGGAATGGTCATGATACCGAAAAATCCAGTTGTTGTCATAACCGGAGCGACAAGCGGTCTAGGACAGCTTGCGGCCATTGATTTGGCCAAACGCGGCTTTCATCTCGTTCTGACAGCCAGGAGCCGGGAACGCGCGGATGCAACGAAGCAAATGATTCAAGGAGCTCATGCTTCAGCGCAGGTTGACTTTTTTTACGGGGATCTGTCGTTGATGAGCGAGGTTAAGCGAATCGGCCAAGAAATAGCTGCCGCGCACCCTGTTATCGATGTGCTGTTGAACAATGCGGGAATTCATGCCTTTAAGCCGCGCATCACGTCTGAGGGATTTTCGGAAATGATCGCTGTCAACTATTTAGCTCCATGGTTATTGACGCATACCTTGCGTACATCCTTGCAACATGCGGGGAAAGCCCAGGTTGTCAACGTGGCCTCCGAAGCCTCCCGGAATCATGGCGTGTTAAGATTGCCCGAAGACTTGACCGATACCGCTTCATTTACTGCACGCGGTTCGTCGGCTATTTATGGAAAAACCAAGCTGTTGAACATCATGTTCAACGCTGAATTGGCCCGACAATGGGCGGGCACGGGGATCTGTGTGAATGCATTGAATCCGGGATTCAATGTCACGGGCCTCGGGCGTGAGATCAGGTACGCCTCTGTCATCGAACGAATTTTAAAGCTTTTGCATATCGGAGATCCCCGACGAGGGGCTGAGATCATGACCCGCTTAATCGTGGACGCCAAGTATCAAGAGGTGACGGGAGGGTATGTTAACGTAGGAACCGGTAATCCCATCAAGCCCATGCATCCTGGCGGAGATAGCGCTGTGCAGCGAAAGCTATGGAAAGCCACGGAGGATCTGCTATCACGTAAAGGGTACCTTAAATGAAAGAAAACTTGCACTTCATCCTCCGTATTGCTAATATCGCTGTAGAATGAGCTTGGCATGGACCCTATGCCTGCTTCACACTTAGTCTTCGGTACATTCAGCAAAGGAGAACTATCCTTGAACGAAAAAGATTGCACCATGCTCCAGATTCTGGCCGAGGAGCAGAGCCTGACGAAGGCCGCGGAGCGACTATATATCACACAGCCTGCGTTATCCTACCGGATTCAGCAGCTGGAGAAGGATTTCGGCGTCTCCATCATTGTGAAAACCCCCAAGGGAGCAAGACTGACCCCCGAAGGAAAATACCTGGTTGCATACGCGCGCAAGACGCTGGCAGAGCTGCATAAGCTCAAGGATCACATTATTAGCTTGCGCAATGAGGTGAAGGGTACCTTACGACTGGGAGTGGCCAGTTATTACGGGATGTATAAGCTTCCGCCGCTGCTCAAGAAGTTCAAAGAGGATTATCCCGATGTGAAGTTCAATGTGACTTCTGCTTTGAGTCCGGAAATTCTCGACCTGCTTCACCAGGAGGAAATCCATGTAGGGGTGATCCGGGGAGAGTACCAATGGTTCGACGCCAAGTGTCTGCTGCAGGACGAACATATTTACCTGATTTCCAAGGATGAAATTGATCTGGAGCGCCTTCCGGACTTGCCGCATATCTGGAATAAAGCGCCGCGCTTTAAAGCCATGAGCACCGTGCAGACTACCTTCAGCGAAACGGTTCAGGCCTGGTGGTATGAACGTTATACCGAACCGCCTATGATTACGATGCAGGTGGATGCTTATGAAACTTGCAAGGAAATGGTGAAGCAAGGACTGGGTTACGCGATTGTTCCCGGAGTTTTTGTCAGCCCGGAGGACGGATTGCATACGATTCCTCTAGTTCGAAAGAGCGGCGAGCCGCTCAAGCGAAATACGTGGATGATCTACCGGGATTCCACGCTGGAGCTTGCGATTGTCGATCGCTTTGTACAATTCATGAAAGACCCATATAAATGAAGGAAAGCACGAGGCCGGCTGGCAGCGTGCTTTTTTCATTGCGTTTTTGGGGGAAGATAACGCGAGAGAAGTTGCAAGCCCTGTCATAAAAATTTTTAAGGACGAGTCAAAAAAACAATTGATTGTACTTCTCAAAGCTAAATCGATACAATATTATTCATTGTATTACATAAATATTCATATATTCGCTTCAAATATACAGCGTATGAATCCATGACAGGTGGGGAATTCCTTGAATCATGAAACTTTAAATCAGAGCAAACAGCGGATTGAACAAGCTGTCGATGCACGTGACG
The DNA here is from genome assembly GCF_038070315.1 of Paenibacillus filicis. Classification (NCBI taxonomy): domain Bacteria; kingdom Bacillati; phylum Bacillota; class Bacilli; order Caryophanales; family Paenibacillaceae; genus Paenibacillus; species Paenibacillus filicis. The sequence continues at coordinate 8,987 of NZ_JBBPCC010000045.1, forward strand.
AGCAGCTGCGCCGCATCTCAATGAACATACATGCGAATCCGGAGCTAAGCTTCCATGAGCATCAGGCTCAGGAATGGCTAACGGAACCCTTACTGGAAGCGGGCTTCGAGGTGGAGCGGGGGATCGCGGGCCTGCCTACTTCCTTTTGCGCCACATGGGAAGGACAGGCCGGAGGGCCAACGGTAGCCCTGCTGGCCGAATATGATGCGCTTCCGGCGATCGGTCATGCCTGCGGCCATAACCTGATCGGCACAGCTGCCGTGGGCGCTGCGCTAGCGCTGAAGGCAGCCTGTCCGGAGCTGCCCGGTAAGATCTTAGTGCTGGGTACTCCCGCAGAAGAAGAGGGCGGGGGCAAGATCATCATGGTTAACGAAGGCGTCTTCGACAGCATCGATGCAGTCATGATGTGCCATCCGCAGAATAAGACGATGGTGCTTCGCGGCGCGCTCGCTTGCGTGGATGCGACCTTTACGTTCCACGGCCGACAGGCGCATGCGTCCTCGGCTCCGGAGAAGGGCATCAGTGCACTGGATGCGATGATTAATGCCTTTGTCGCCATCAACTCGATTCGCCAGTTCGTGAAAGAAGATGTGCGGATTCACGGCATCATCACGAAGGGCGGGGATGCGCCGAATGTCGTACCTGAGCTGACCGAAGCGGTATTTATTCTGCGAGCGGCGACCGTGGAAGAACTGGAAGCTGTGCGGGAGAAGGTATACCGGGCCGTACGCGCTGCCGCCGAAGGCGTCGGGGCGACCGTCGATATCGCCGAAGGGTTGATCTATGCGGAGCGTAACAACAACAAGACCTTGGCCGGATTGTTCCAAACCAATCTGGAGCAGATGGGCATCGAGGTATTCGACCCGCCTCAGAAGGGTGGCGTCGGCTCCTCCGATATCGGCAACGTCAGCCAGGTGACGGCGGCCATTCACCCATACATTCGCCTCGGCGAGGCGACGACGCACACGCCGGAGTTCGCCCGGCTGGCAGGCTCGGAAGAGGGCATGCTGCAGCTGAACCAGGCGGCCAAGGCGCTGGCGATGACGGCCTACGATCTGTGCGCTGACCCAGCGGCAATGGAACGCGTACGCACGGAATTTACAGCATGGAAACAGTCAAAAGATAGGGGTCATGGGCATGGATAGTACAGCAAAAGTAAGCTCTCGCAAATGGTTTAAAATGCCTCACACATTTGTCATTTTATTTATTCTGATTTTCGTAGCCGCGATTCTGTCGTATACGATCCCTGCGGGTAAGTTCGACCGCGTGAAGGATCAGGCGACGGGCAAGTCGCTGCTGGTCACGGGATCGTACCATCACGTCGATGCGAGTCCGGTTAGCTTGATTGAAATTCCGAAAGCAGTCGTCCACGGCTTGGTATCGTCAGCAGATGTCGTGTTCTTTATTTTCATCATTGGCGGGGCGTTCCAGATCATCTCGTCCACAGGCACGATTGAAGCCGTTACTTCCAGGGTGGCCAAGACATTCGCCAACAAAGGAAGATGGGTGATTCCAATCTTCCTCACCTTGTTCTCCGTCGGCGGCTTTACGATGGGAATGTCGACCGAGGTGATGGTCTTCGTGCCGATCGGGATCGCGATCGCCCGCGCGCTTGGCTTCGACGCACTGACCGGGACGGCGATGATTTCGCTCGGAGCGGCCTGCGGCTTTACGGCCGGGATTTTGAACCCGTTCAACGTCGGGCTCGCTCAGGCTATCGCGCAAGTTCCGCTATTTTCGGGGGCTTGGCTGCGGGTGATTCTGCTCATTTGTTTCTTGACAGTGACGAGCTTGTACCTCGTTCGTTATGCCGGCAAGGTGAGAAAGGACCCTACCCAAGGCTATGTGTATGACCTGGAGAAATCCGTTACTCAAGAGAAGGTTGACTTCTCCAATCTGCCAGTCATGCAGCTTAAGCACTATCTCACCATTGTTGCGGTCGTTTTGGGCTTCGGTCTGGTCATCTGGGGCGTATCCAAAAAAGGCTGGTGGATGGAAGAACTGGGCGCGCTGTTCTTGACCATGGGGATCGTCTCCGGCTTCTGTGCAGGATATGGACCAAGCCGGATCGCGAGCGAATTCGTCAAGGGTGCCAGTGGCATTACCTACGGCGCGTTCATCATCGGGATTGCGCGGGGCATCATGGTGGTGCTGGAGCAGGGGAATGTCATCGACAGTATCGTGAATGGCTTGGCTATTCTGGTCGGCGATCTGCCGAGCTCGGTGCAGGTGCTGGGGATGTACGCATTCCAGAATATTATGAATGTGTTCATTACGTCCGGAACTGGCATGGCCGTCACGACGATGCCGATCATGACTCCGCTGTCCGATCTGCTGGGTGTCACTAGACAGACGTCCGTGCTAGCGTTCCAACTGGGCGACGGGATCACGAATATGATCCTGCCTACGTCCTCGGCGCTTATGGGGAGTCTGGCGGTATCGGGGATTACGTATCAGAAGTGGGTCCGTTTCTTCTGGCCGCTGATGGTGATGTGGCTGATTATGGGTGCGGTGTTTATTATTGTGGCTAATGTGATTAAGTATTCGTAATAAGTGATTAAACAGCAGGGCTGTTCCCAACGTCATGAAGTGACGTGCGGACAGCTCTGTTTTTTTACAAATAAAAATTTATTCATAAAACGAGCCTGCAACCTAAGGTGTTTATGAGGTTCTGCCCACCACGCTAAAGTTGCTTTTATTTCATAAGATTTTCTGAAGTAGTGAGATTAGTAAGATTGCGGAGTTGGTAGATAATTTATCTTAGTACCAGCATAAAAAAATGATTTTAAAGAAATTCCAGAAGAATCTTTCATATGGTACAATATACCTAATTCTATATGATGTTGAAATAAATGCTTAAATTACAACTTATTTGACTTCAGCTAAAAAGGTTATTAGTTGCAAAGTTAATTGAATTAATGTTATGAGTTTGCAACTAAGAATAACTTGGGAGCGATTATCTTGTTTTTTAGAGTATGTTTTGTAACCATCCTTTCTTTCTTTTCAAATTCGACATTAAATTGAACCTGGATTCAACAGGATTAGTCTATATACGAGTTTATTTCTAAGTAATAGATACATTGGATAATATGGTTTTATTCTCATAGTATCGATAAGTTTGAAGGAAAAAACAAAATGTTAACGAGGAAGCAAAAATTTCAGTAAATAGTTGAATATACTATTTTACGGTCAGTGGGGGGATTTCATTGCAGACAAAAAAACAGAAATATGGTTTAGGAAAGATAAGTTATTACTTACTAATTAAATTGTTTTTACTTGGAGTTTTGTTAGCAGAGCTTTCAATTGGTATTAAAGTAACTGTCGAAATTTTTCATATTATTTTTACACAGAATCAAAAGGAATGCTGGTTCTGGGTTATTGGCATTTTTTATGTCCTAATAATAGGAGTTGTTTTATTGAGAAAAGAACTATGGAGGCAAATTAACACCGTTATAAGAAGTGGTAGATTTGATCTTCTAGTTGTTTTTATATCGGGTTCTGTTTCAATGTTTTTAATAGGTGGTGTAGGTATAGAGTTATTTCAAAATTGGATTGCTTCGCTGCCCTGGCTTTATATAGCGCTATCTTTAACAATCCCAATAGTTTTTTTCGCTGCAAGTAGTTTAAGAAAACTGCAACTAAAAAAATTTCAGAAAAAAGATGAAGATTCGGGTTTTATGAGTGATGAGGAGGGAAAAAGCAAGGATGATGATGCTTTTGGAGTTTTTGAAACAGCGAAGAGGTTTGCTGAAAAAGTATATAATCAAGGTTCGACTGCAAGTTTAGTCTTTGGAATTGATGCACCTTGGGGAACTGGAAAATCTACATTTATTAATATTTGCAAGGAATACTGGGATGAAAACTATAAAGATCAAATTATTGTGTATAAGTTTGATCCTCTTAGATTTGAAAGCAATGATAACATATTGGACAAATTTGTTGATGGTTTATTGAATGTAATAAAAAATAATTTTTTTGCACCTGAATTGGAGTCTCTCATTTCAAAATATGTGAAGCTCTTAAGTGACTCCAAATTAACTTTTTCAGTAGCTGGATTTCGGTTAGGGTTACCTTTTGATAAGCCCTCTGTTGATAAGACATTTGAAAGATTGGAAATGGTTTTAAGAAGCATGGATAAAAAAATTGTCATTGTTGTAGATGATTTAGACCGCTTAAACTTTTCGAATATAAAAGAGATCCTATTTGTTATTAAGAAATCTTTTATTTTACCTAATATATCTTATGTACTGTGCTATGACACAGAAAATATTACTGCATTGGAGCATCAAAAATTAGATGCCGAAAAAATTATAGAGTTTTTAGAAAAGTTTATAAACATAAAAACAAGTTTGTATATTGATCATAAATCATTATTAACTTATTTTATTGATAATAAGAATGAATCACTTGCTAGAAACCTTCTGAGCGATACTGAATTAGTATCGAAGGCAGTAGAGGGGCTTAAAGATATATTTAATTCAAAGGAATATTACTTATACACTCCCTTTTTAGGGGATGCAAGGAAAATAAAAAGATTGATTAATACCATTATTTTACTTGAGGTTGAACAACTAGACTTTTCAAACTTGGATTTTAATAAGCATGATCTTATTCATTTATTAATAATTTATGTTAATTTTCCAAATATATTCAGAAGGATTTATAGTACAGAGGTACAAGGGAAGCGAGGCTTTTTTTCACTAGTTACAAAATACGACGATGATTATCCAAAGGAGGAAACCTCCATATTCAAACACGGTCACTATAGAAATTCTACAAAATATGCTGAATATATTGATAAACTTACGGAGAATCAAAAGTTTATATTAAATAAGGTTTTTAATGCAGATCGACGGTTAGGAGCAATAAGTACTATATCTGAAGAACAATTAACTTCGTTTGCTTGTTTTAACGGATCTAGAGGGAGTTCAGATGGTAGGAATCTGGAACAATACTTGAATTTGATTGTAAAAACGTCTCGCCCTATACCTACAGCTCAGTATAAATTTTATGTAAGAATAAAAAATGAAATATTGATAAAGAACATCTCAGAAGTGTTGCAATATAAAGAATTTTCATTTTCAGGTGGGGAGATAAACCATGATAGAATTTGGAGGGTATTGGCAAACTCCCCACAAGAAGAATTTCCATCTGCAAAAGCAAAAGAAATAATTTTATATGCCCTAGATACTCTACCCAAATACTCAAGTCTTGAAATTCAAAATCTTGGGGTTGGGTTACGAGGTCATACATTTATTTTCTTCATTGCCAACCTATTAGATAAGATTGGTTGGAAGGATGAAGGAGGCTATCATTGGAGTAACACTGATGGCAATATAATTGAAATTGCTGAATGGATTTTTGGAGAGAATGAATATAAAGGTATTGGGATACTAGAGAAATTAGGAAATTCAAAAAATGGGGTATTAGGTCTTCATGATTTATTAGTATTCCGCTTGAGTTGTTGTGCTGATAGAGGTGGGGATTTATTCAATTTATCAAGATCATTATCTATTAACGGAGACGAAAATAATCCTACTGAAGGAAGGGTTGAAGATATAGTAAAAGGAGAGATGAGAAAAATATCTCAACATATATTCCATCAATTCCAAAAACAATACATTGATACAAAGAAAAATATTTTTGATGCAGTGATGGGACTTACGATTGAAGAAGTTTGCGGTAATTCTTATTATTATATCGTTGAATCAGGGGTAACTGATGGTGAATTGAATGCTAAATTAGAGGAGTTAAAATCGAAATTAATAGTGTTTATGATCTATCAATTGGGAAGTACCATATACAGTAGCGGCATAGCTTGTGGATACTACGACGAAGAAGGGAACGAAGATAAGCATGGTATAAATAAAGCTATAAATGAATATCTTTTCGATATTTGTTTTAATCCAGAATTATGTGAAAATGGTCCGGATTACTTTTTATATTATCTTTTTCTAATGTTTGAACCCACTTTTGGAGTAACTAGCAAGCGTCTTCCAACCATCAAGGGCTTTTCAAGAGTTCTTGACACAGAAAAAATAAGTGATTATTGGAAAAAATATAGGAAGGACATTGAAGGGAAACAGAGTATTTTGATTACTGGCGAACTTGAAAAACTGTATGCAAGTCATATAGAAGATGCTTATAAAGTGTTAGATGAACTGTTACAGCAGAGTATTGAAAAAAGACAAAATGAATAATAATATTTAAAATAACGGTAATAGTGACATTTAAAAGGTATTACGGGTCTGTCAAATCTTTTGTGTAAACTCTTTTAAAAGACTTCTCCCCGAGGGGAGAAAAATTTTCAGCGCAGATGCTGACCGATGCGATCTGGGTAGAAAACAGATAGTTGGAGCAGCATTTGCCCC
>NZ_JBBPCC010000046.1:0-14229 GCF_038070315.1 Paenibacillus filicis
ATCGTACGCAAGTTCACGCCTGGGAGCGTGAGCAGTATTTGACCCTGTATTAAAAGGTAAAATAGCAGTAGTATCAAGGATTTGAGGGTTTTGGTATACGGGGGCATTATAGATTTTGTAAGCTCTACATTTCGATTGCCCCCGTAATGCCCCCGCTTTTTATGGATTCATTAAAGATTTCAGAAGTGTACTTTTCGAACATAGTGATACTTCTGTTCTCAAGTTTCTGAGAGATGTGCGAATATACGTCCGCCGTTATGCTGATACTACCATGTCCTAACTGCTCTTGAATAAACTTCATATCAGCTCCCGCCTCAAGCATCAAGACAGCGTGTGTGTGCCTCAGTGAATGAATTGGTAGAGCAGGTAAGCCGGTTCTTTTTAATATTCTTGAGAAGGAATTGAAGAGAGATGATTTCGGCATAAAGTTTCCATCTTCTCTGCAGAGGACAAGATCCAGATCGTCGTGATATAAATCGCCATAGTGCTTTTTGTTTTCTTTTTGCCAAGTCAGGTGGTACTCAAGATCCTTAGTGAGAGAGTTACTGATTTTAATTATTCTTTTTGATCTTAATGTTTTAGTGTCTCCAAATAATTCACTTTTGTCTGTAGCGGCGAAATCAAGTGTCTCGTCTATTGTTATCTTGTTGTTTTCGAAATCAATATCTGACCACTTTAGAGCAGCTGCTTCTCCTTTACGCATTCCAGTTTCAATAAGTGTTTTAAAGAATATCCAGTAAATGTAACCGTATTGTCTAGAACACTGTAAAAATCTCGGCAAATCCTCTGAATTAATAAATTTAAGTTGACCACGTTTAGTTTTCCCCTTGATTTCTGCTCCGATGCAAGGGTTCCTCTCCAATTTTCCTAAGAGTACTGCCTTTTCCATAGCATTGTGCATTGTTGAATGAACACTTTCGATTGTGCCTTTACTAAATTTATCTATCATACTGTTTAAAAAAACTTGGTACATTATTGGTTTTATCTCACTCAACATTATAGCTTTGAAATATGGCTTTATATGCTTATCGATACTATATTTATGACCAATTAAAGTATTTTTCCTTACTGTTCCATTTTTATATTCCTCAATCCAATGATTTAAGAAGTCAGCAAGTGGGATATCAGTCTGCTCATAGCCTTCTGAGATCTTTCTTTCAAAGTCGGCAGCAGCTTGTTGTGCTTCCTTTTTTGTAGCAAAACCCCGTTGAGACTTCTCTTTGAACTTCTTAGTGAAAGGGTCTTTGTATTTCACTCTAAACTCCCAGCCAGTATCATGTTTTTTGAAACTTGCCATTTTATTTCCTCCATTTCGAATGTATGTTCTTAATTTGTTATATGATAAACAGCCTTGCGGCTGGGCATCGCAAAGATAACGTTAGTAATAAATAGCCATTTCTTTAGGAATGGAGTTCCTAACTAGGAAATCTTCGATAGTCTCCAATTGATGGGGGACTAGGTCAACGGTAAGTAAGTTAAGCGCAAAAACGTTTGCTTGGCGCTCGTACTTACCCGCGTTATAAAGAGTGTTTTTATCTAACCAAAACCTACTAATTCCGGGATGTAGACGATCATGACCTAATTCGTGAGCGCAAACAAACCGCTGCCAATGATCGTCTAAGTTATTGCTAATAAAAATACATCGGTGTTTCAATTTCCGTAAGTAAATACCCCTTGTAGACGGACCTAAGTCAGCATACCTGATATCAATTCCCAAACCTTGAGCGATTACAAAAGGGTTATTAGTTTTAAATCGTCGGGCGAGTTTCAGTTCGATATTCAAAAAAACTCACTCCTATGTATCGCTTTCGTTAGATTTAGTTGATCTTCTTCCATACTTCTTGTTGTTCTTTTTCGCCTCCCATAAGTATCCGGTCAACAAATCGGAAATACGCTGTCTTTCTTCATCGCTAATTGGCTCTCCGTCAAACATTACCGGCAAATCTTCCTCAAGAATTTTCTTTATGTCCCTGACATCTCTGGGAGTTGCCCATTCGGGCGCGTCTTCAAAACTCAATAAAAAATTTGGATTGACTTCAAAAAAATCAGCAATTTTATTAATCATATTTGGTCGAGGCATAGATATACCTTGTTCCCATGCATTGTAGCGAGGTCTTTTTATGCCTAATTTATCTGCAACTTCATACTGGCTTAGTCCTTTATCCGTCCTTAGCTTGTTCAATTTAGATGCAAAATCCATCATTAACGTCCTCTCAAATTAAATTATCCAAAACCCCCTTGACGGATAAATTAATTATCCGGTATAATCCAATTATCGAAAGGAGGTAAGGTGATGCCCCAAAAAAGGGAATTGTTTAAAAAACTACGTAAGGCTAAAGGTACACAAGCTAAAGTGGCTTATGAAAATCGCATTTCCACGATATACGTCCGGATGATTGAGAATGGAACTTGCACTCCTGGCAGGGATTTGATGTTCCAGTTCTCCAGGTATTTCGAGACGCCAGTAGAGAATTTGTTTGCTGATTACTTTGAAAGCTCGTCTATTGGATAAAGAGATAATTAAATTATCTATTATGAATTATAGATAATTTAATTCACTATGTCAATTGAAAAGTAGTATTTTTTTACCCAATTTGGATAAATTAATTATCCGATTTTGGATACATGGGGTGAAAATAATGATAAGCATCCAAATTGATGAGAAAGAAATAAAAAAGCTTTGCAAGGAAAGGGTCGAGGAATTTTTAAAAGAAGGAGATTTTGAATTTGTATATTGGGACTCGAAGGAGTTGCGGAAAAGAACATGCTTGGCATGGTCAACAATTCAAGATCACTTCTTCTATGATCCTAGGTTTCCTAAGTACAAAATAGGGAACAAGTGGTACTTCCCAGCCAAGAAGACAAGAGAATTCTTAGAAACATGGCTTACAGAACAACCAACACAATGACTGGAGGATGGATAATGCTAGCCATACACAACTGCCATAGAAAGCTGGCAGAGCTAACATACCTTAATCTCCGCAAAGATGGCAGCTTAGTCCTTGGAAACGTCGAAATAGCTCTGTTAGTCAAGCATTTGAAAGAAAACTACGCCTTGATTCAGCGGCTTGATGAGCTTAAGCAGCTTTCATTCCAGGCCCACCTTATTGGGGATCTGGATTGGCAAATGGACTTGTGCCGCCAAATTGAAGAAATCGAAGTCCAGTGTTTATGAATCTAATGGAGGTTAGGCAGTGCAGACATACATCATACGGTTTCACGATCCTGTGCGTGGCTCGGGTCACGCGGAAATAGTGGCAGGAACGGAAGAAGACGCGAGGGAAGACTTCCAGCGTAGATCGCCAAGCGCGGTTATTATCGGAAGCCACGAAAAGCCAGCCCAGCCAAAAATATAAATGAAAAGAGGTCTTCACAATGGAAAATCAAAATGAAAAGGCCGCTGCGGTAACAGCGGCACAAAATACAGAATCAAAAGTTAGCGAAACCGTGGTCGATCTTTGCGAATGGATTCAGTGGGTGACTAACGACTGCGCTGGAGTTGAAGAATTGAAAATGCTCCCTGAAGTGATCAGGGCAACGGCTGAACTCTATAAATCACTTTACAATTGACTACTTCTTCCTGAACGCACAGCTAGTTCAGCATCGTTGACTGTTGTATAAATTGATCTAAAAATCTTGTCAATTTCTTTTGCATAAAGCTCATTATACTCGGTTGCACTTATGTCGCTTCCAAAATTGTGTCTAATACTTTCCATTGCCTTCAAAGTAAGTTCTTTTGCAATAAGCAGTTTTTCTGTAGATGATGCAGCCATACACTTCACCTCCTCTCCACTATTAGTCAAATACCATAATTCGACAGAAGAGGATAAAAACCTTCAAGAAAGGAGAGGAACATGAGCAATCTACAATTATTCAATTTCAATAACTTCGGAGTTCGTGTCATCGAAAAAGTCAATCAACCATGGTTTGTACTCAAGGACGTTTGCGAAGTGTTGGCTCTAGGCAATCCAAGCCAAGTCAAAACAAGGTTAGACGATGGGGTCATTTCAAATGAGGTCATCCATGATGCACTTGGAAGAGAACAACAGACCACGGTAATCAATGAAGACGGACTGTACGATGTGATCCTTGAGAGCCGCAAGCCGGAGGCTAGGGCATTTCGAAAGTGGGTTACGAGGGATGTTCTCCCGTCGATCAGAAAAACCGGAATGTACGCTGCAAACGAGTTGCTGGATAATCCAGACCTACTCATACAGGCAGCGACCAAGTTGAAAGAAGAACGGGAAGCGCGCCGAGCGCTTGAGGAAAAGATTGAATATGATCGGCCAAAACTGGTGTTCGCAGAAGCACTGGAAGTGTCTAAGGATGCAATACTGGTCGCCGACCTTGCAAAGATTTTGAAACAAAACGGAATTGACATTGGTGAAAAGAGACTCTTCGAAGAGCTCAGGAAAAATGGTTATCTAATAAAGTCTGGATCGGAATACAACATGCCTACCCAACGGTCCATGGACTTAAAAATCATGGAAGTACAGGTCAGGCAACGAGGAAGCGCCGGTGATGGGATAAAGATAACGAGAACGCCAAAAGTCACTGGCAAGGGGATCGGATACTTCATCAATAAATACAAGTCCACTGAAGGGAGGTGAAAACAAAAATGAGATACGATTTCGAAAAAGCTAAACGTCACCGTGAACAATTGGTAAATGATTATCGGCTGCTGAAGCATGTCCAAGATCCTGACGGTACATGGGATTGGTGGATTAAGCAGCAGATCGCCGAGATCGATCGGGAGCGTATAGAAGCACACCAGGTAAACGCCGAAAGGATCGTTCTGGACTTCGAACTGATTGCATCACAGGAAACAAACTTTGATAAGGAGATGTTTGTATGAAAAAGGCAACAGGGATTGTAAGAAGGGTAGATGACTTGGGTCGGGTTGTTATTCCTATGGAGCTTCGCAGAACGCTGGGTATCGGCGAGAAGGACGCTTTGGAAATTTATGTTGACGAAAATTCTATCATTCTCAAGAAATACGACCCTGGCTGCATCCTTTGCGGATCAGTTGAGGGGAAGCTAGTACAATTCAAAAATAAGCTTGTTTGCAAACATTGCCTTACAGAAGCAAACAAATAAAAACGACCCTTTCGCAGAGGGTCGCTAAACAAAACAATTGTAATGAGAATTTAACACGATCAGGAGGAAAAATCAATGCATATTAAGCGGATCGAGATAAAAAACTGGCTGGGAATCAAGGAATTGCTGTACAGCCCAGGCAAAATCAACCGGGTATCGGGCGATTCGGGGACCGGGAAGACGAGTTTGGTAGAGGCTTTGGAAAAGCTATTCACCAATCGTAACCGGCGCACTGAAGTTATTCGGCATGACCAAGATGAGGCCGAATTGTTCGTAGAATTGGATGACGGACTTCAGACAACTAGAAAGGTTCGATCCGAGAAGGCGGACTATCTCAAAGTTAAACATGATACAAAGACCGTCAGCAGCACGGAGGCCTTCCTGCGTAAGTTGATCAATGGCGATATCTTCCGGCCAATTGAGTTTGTCCAAAAGCCTGCTAAGGAACAGACTGAAATCATTCTTAATATGCTGCAAATCCCTTGGACGGTGGAGGATATCAAATCCTGGTTTGGTGAAGTTCCAGAGGCAGACTATCAGTTGCATATCCTCCAGATCCTCAAACAGATCGAAGGTGGATACTATGCAGAGCGTGAAACCATCAATCGTGAAATTAACCTCCTGAAAGCGAATATCGAAGGAATCAAACGTGACCTGCCGCCTAACTATAGTGGTGAAGAGTGGCGCTCGGTAAATCTGCAAGAGCTTTACAAAGCCTTGTCTGATGCGGAAGAAAACAACAAACGTTTGTCCGAAGCGCAGAAGTTGGTAGAAGGTCTGACTATCCGTATTGAGGATATCCGCATTAGGGCTAAAAATGCGGCTGAATCTAAACGATTGGATTATCAGCGTCAACGTGATTCCATTTCAGATTCGATCCGTCGATTGGATGAAAAAATTGAGATTGAGCAAGTCACAATCAATGACGCTGACCGCCGCATTCAGGCTGAGAGTATCCGCTTGGACAATGAACTTGAGCAGGCTATCGAGCGGCTTAAAGTGCAGTATCAAGCTAAAAAGCAGACATCCCGTGAAGACATTCAGCGTGAATCCGAACAAGCTCGGACATTTATTGCAGAGTACCGCGAACAGATTGCTGAGAAGCGAACCACCCTCGCTGGCATTGGAGAACATGAACGCAAGGACCTGGAAAAGGTATCTGACCACGAGTCTAGTTTGATCGCTGCTGAGAACGACAAGTCTGGAAATGCTCAAAATATCATTGATTCTATTGAATGGGTAGATCCTGATCCATTGAAAGAAAAGGCAGATACCGCAGCTCGAATGAAAGAATATCTTCGCGAATGGGAACGAATGAACGATATCATTCGCGAAAAATTGGCCCCGAAAGAAGAACGGAGTGCCGATCTTACGGCGAAGATCAAGCAGGCTAGAGAACTTCCAAAGGAACTGCTCAAGACTGTCTCACTGCCGGTAGATGGAATGGAAGTCGATGACAAAGGGCAAATCAGAATTGATGGAACGCTCCTTGATGGCCGTAGCGAAGGCGAGTCCTTGGAATTTGCCTTTAAACTGGCTAAAGCCCAAGCAGGTGAATTGAAAGTCATTTGCGTGGACGGCTGGCAGAACCTTGGCAGCAGACAAAGAGAGATTATTGAGTCTGCTAAAACTGATGACTACCAATACTTCGTTCTGGAGACGGTTGAAGGCCAAGACTTGAATATCGAGATCGTGGAGGGATAAAGGTGACAACACAACACATTGAAATCTGCTCTGCGCTCGACGCACTGCTTGAAGCTAAACATGATGCTTTGGGGCAAGGGTTTAATAAGGTGCGCTTCATTGAAAACTGCAAGTCCTATCTGCCAGAGGTGAAGAACATCGAGCGGCACTCATCAGACTTAATTGCAGCTACTCTTTTCAAAGGAGCTGTGCTTGGTCTGGACTTCCTTGGACGAGAGTGCCACGTCATCGCCGATGGTAAAGGAGTTCAATTTCAAACCGACTATAAGGGCGAGAAAAAGCTTGCAAAGAAGTACAGTGTGCGCCCTGTCTTGGATATCTACGCCAAGAACGTCCGGGAAGGTGACGATTTCAGAGAGGAAATTATGGAGGGGAAACCCTCCGTATACTTCCAGCCCTTGGCTTTTAACAATAGCCCAATTAAAGGTACGTTTGCTGTCGCGCTCTTTTCTGACGGGGGCATGGTGTATGAAGCGCTGACGGCCGAAGAGATCGAATTGATCCGAAAAAATTATGGAAAAAACATTGATACATGGGAAAAAAGCCAAGGCGAAATGTACAAAAGAACGGCTCTCCGGCGCCTCTGCAAAAGCATCGAACTTGATTTCGACACGGATCAGTCCTTAGCTTTCGAAGCTGGCAGCGCTGTGGACTTTAGTCAGTCGCCTAGACCGGTACAACATAGTCCGCTTAATCCGCCAGAGAGCAAGGAGGAACAACATGAAGCTGAATAAGGATAATTACTTTTCCTTGGAAGCTAACCGCCACTACATGTCTGTGAGCCAGTTTAAGGACTTCGCACCCCCGTTCGGGGGATGCGAGGCCCGAGCAATGGCTAAACTTCGTGGAGAGTATGAGGAGCCAGAGAAGACAGCTTTTTTGGAAGGTAAGTATGTCCATGCGTGGAACGAAGGTACTCTTCCTGAATTCAAGGCAGAAAATCCAGACCTGTATAGCAGCCAAGGGAAAACGGCAGGACAACTCAAGTCGAATTTTAAACATTGTAATACGATGATCGAGGTACTTGAATCAGATCCGTTAGTCATGAAAGCTCTTGCCGGTGAAAAGGAAGTCATCATGACAGGCGAGTTGTTCGGGATTCCGTGGAAGGTCATGCTAGATAGCTATCAACCAGAAGTTGGCCTGTTCGCGGACCTAAAGGCGCTGAAAGAGATAGATGGAAAATGGTGGAACAAGGAAGCCCAGGTATACGAAAACTTCCTGGAGCATTACGGATACATTGTACAAATGGCAGTCTATGCCGAAGTCGAGCGATTGAAATCGGGAAGAGAACAGTGGTTGATTCCTCACATGGTAGTGGTTACAAAGCAAGACCCGCCAGATCATGAGGTTATGTACTTTGACTTCGACGATATTGAACGGGCGTTGAATATTATTAGGAATCACATCGAACGGGTCAAGGAAGTTAAGGCAGGGTTGGCTGAGTCGGTTCGTTGCGAGAAATGCGAATACTGCCGGTTAACAAAGAAAATCACCAGGATTAAACACAGTTCTGAATTTGCGCTGTACTAGGAGGATTCAAGATGTTGAATCGTGTGATTTTGATTGGAAGACTGACAAAGGATCCTGAGCTTCGATATACCCCTGCAGGAGTAGCTGTAACCCAATTTACTCTTGCAGTGGATCGGCCATTTACGAATCAAGGGCAGCGTGAGGCAGACTTTATACCGGTTGTTACTTGGCGGCAGCTTGCTGAGACGTGCGCGAATTATCTCCGTAAGGGTCGACTGACAGCAGTAGAGGGACGAATCCAGATCCGCAACTATGACAACAATGAGGGCAAGCGCGTATACGTGACAGAAGTCATTGCGGATAATGTGCGTTTCCTGGAGTCGGCGAACAGTGGTAACCGTGGAGGGTCTGAGACCAATCAAGATCCGTTCCAGGTTGACGGCCGACCGGTTGATATCTCCCAAGATGACCTTCCGTTTTAAGGAGGCTGGGTATGGACTTTAAACAAGCTACCAACTTGCAGTTAAGGGTTATCGTCTCGCCTTCTGAGGATTGCCCTACAAGCCTTAAACTTTCGGCAGCGGCAGAACTACTCCGACGCCGAAAGAAGGCCTACAATCGCCTCCAGCAGTGCGAGGCAAGGCCGTATCATCAAAGGTAAGAAAGGGTGATAACGTGTCTGACATCAAGTGGATAAAAATTAACACAGACATGTTTGAAAACGACAAAATCGATTTTATTGTAACGCTTCCAGAATCTGATGCAATCATAATCATTTGGATTCGGCTGCTTGCATTGGCTGGCAGGAGTAATGCTGGCGGATACATCATGCTGACCGAATCCATACCCTACACAGAAGACATGCTTGCAAACAAGTTTAAAAAGTCTCTAAATACTGTGAAGCTTGCCCTCGAAACATTCAGACGGTTAGGAATGATCTCCTTAGACGGTGATGCTATGTACGTCACAAACTGGGAGAAACATCAAAATGTCGAGTCCATGGAACGGGTTAAGGAGTACGAACGGCTCAGAAAAGCCAAACAAAGGGCCAGTAAAAAGCTTCCAATATTACAGGAATTAGACTTGTCCGGGACAGTCCCGCAAAATGTCCCGGACAGTCCCGCAAATGTCCGGTCTCTAGATATAGATTTAGATAAAGATATAGATAAAGAAAAAGATATAAAAGATTATGCACCTGAAGGTGCCTCACCGAAACAGGAATATGCTCCAAACGTCAAATTGACCTCAGATGAGTACCGCAAACTCACAGAAGCGTTGGGTGACGAATTGGAAGATTACTTCTTACGTTTCGGGAGTTGGATCAGCGGTCAGACCAAAAGGGTGCAAAACAGCAGAAGTGCTTATCTCACAATCCTGAATTGGCATAGGGAAGACCAGAAGAAGCGAGGTGGAAACCGTGGAGTCGCTGGGAAAGGTTCTGAAAACCTTAATGCCGGAATTAACTTTGGTTTCTGAGATTGGTCGCAGGCAGTGTGAAGGGTGCGGAAATGAGGTTGTAGTTTACGAGGCTCCGATCCTTGGAGGTCCGGACAAAGGGAAAATGGTGCAGTATACGCGTGGTATTCCGTTGCCAGACAACAAGATCGGCCAAGGATGCATCTGCTGGGAGAATGAGCAGGCTAGGGAGGCTAAGAGAGACATGCAGGAACGGCGTATCAAACGGATCGTGGACCGATACAGTACGGTTAACCCTGATCTAGAGGCAGCTTCGTTCGAAAGCTTCGAAACCAGTAGTCCGATTTTACAGGAGTCCTTGAAACTCGCTAGGAGTTACGTGGACGGATTCCAACTGACCGCACCCATGAACCTGCTTTTCGCCGGATTGTACGGCTTGGGCAAGTCGCACCTTACGTACTCCATCTGCAAAGCTTTAAGAGTCAAAGGATTTACGGCGGTCTTTATGTCGGTCCCGAAGCTGCTCACGATCATCAAGAGCACTTACAACAAGGATAGTGACTTTACGGAGGCCGAACTGCTGGATGTGCTCTCCAAGGTTGACTTACTCGCTCTCGATGATATTGGTGCCGAGAAGGCACGGAGGGAAGAACAAGGGGAAACCTGGGCCACAGAAAAGCTTTTTGAAATAATCGACGGCCGCAGTGGTCGCAGCACGGTCTACACTACAAACCTGCGAGCTGATGAACTAGCGACGAAAGTCGGGCAACGAAACTTTAGCCGGATGATGATGAATACCAAGCCTTTCCGGTTTGAGGGCGAGGACTACCGGATCAAAAATAAGAGGTTTTGATTATGTGCCAAGTGTGCGAAGGTTCAAAAGTTGTTATTACCGGGACAAATGCGGTTCTTAGGTTTCAGCCTTGCCCGATATGCTCGACGCCAGCGTTGCCGGAAGATCACCCCGATTATCATCCTGGTCAGAGCCTGACAATCGGGTGGCCGCAAAAGGTGGGATAACATGGGTATATACATCGCTTGCGAGGAATGGAACTTCTTGTGGAGCGAAAGAGAGATACGAAAATTCGATGCCGCTTGGAAAGATGGGATGAGTTTAGTCGAGATTGCTGCCGCATTCAAACGAGACCCCGACGAGGTAGCCATTCTAGCTATGGACCGACGAAGATGCGGCGCTATCAGAAATAGACCCGGAGGGGCATTTGGAGGGAAGGTGAAGGGTCATAAGTCACGCAAATAGGGGCATGGATTTTGAGGCGCTTATTGAGCGATCTAACGAACGATACGATGCGGACGGCTTAGCAGTCGTTAACAAGCGCCCGACGCCTGTACATGTCACTGGTAAAGCGAGAGGACGTGTTACAGGGTACTTCGAGAAACCGTCTACCGTTGACTTTGATGGGACGCTTGTCGGAGGCAGATCGGTGGTCTTTGAGGCCAAGCAGGTTAAAAAGGCAAACAGGTTCGACCTTGACAATATTCACGACCATCAAGTGGAGTATCTAGCCAAATGCCATCAGCTTGGAGGCATAGCCTTTGTGCTCATTGAGATAGTGATGTCTCAGACGGTTTACATGCTCCCGTATCCCACGTTTAAAAGCTTCTGGGACAATCGTAACGGCGGCCGGAGAGGTTGCAAGAGCATATCCGTTGAGGCACTGGACGTGCATGCTGAGATTGTCGAGCCAGGTTTGGTCCCAGTAGATTGGTTACCAGTTGTAAATAAAATATGGAGTCTATAGGAGGCGTCAAATATGAATATCAATGAATTGGTGAAAGCAGCTCACGCAAACGCGATTGACAAAGGTTGGTACGAGGAGCCAAGGTCCTTTGGTGACAAGATCGCACTGATACATTCGGAGGTATCCGAAGCTTTGGAGGATCATCGGAACGGGAATAACCCTCAGACCGTTTGGTACGAGATTAAAGATACTGACGGGCAGATTATCAAGTCCAATTTGCTGGAATCCGAAAAATGGAAGCCATGCGGCATACCTTCCGAACTGGCTGACATTGTAATTCGTGTTGCCGATATGTGCGGATACTACGGCATCGATCTTGAGAAAGCAATAAGCGAAAAAATGGCCTACAATGCTACCCGGCCACATCGTCACGGAGGCAAAAAGCTTTAGGAGGGCCAGCTATGCTGTTTCCTAAACCAGAAAAAAAGCAGAAGGAACGACGCGGGCTTCAGGCGCGAGGAAAGCCAAAGAAGGAACCGGTTCCCTGGAGACAAGGAATATTCGATCATCACAAGGATAGGCCATCAGGGACGGACCGAGGGGACTTTCCACCCAAGGTGATCAAGGAACTTAAGGAAGAAGCTGACGGTGTATGCCAAGTATGCAAATCTGCTCCTGATACCCAAACTCACCATGTGATGCCCAGAGGGCGTCGGTCAACTCCCGGAAGAGGCGTAAAAAACAACGGCTTGAGGTGCTGCGGCTTTTGTCACGATCGCATCCAAACGAATGAAGATGAACTGCAATACTGGATAGCGATATACCGGGATAAGTATGGTGACAGGTTTTGGTACGACGATGAAGATTGGAAACAATTCCATAGTAAAAAATTAAATGATGAACAACTTGTGGCGGAACTGCAAGCGCGAAAAGAAAGAGTTGAGCCGGTTGTTACTCTACTGGAGGCAGCATCCGGGCGAGGCTTGAAAGCGAAAGAATCACGCTTTATCGAAGGGCTAAATGACCGCGATTTATCAATAGTCGCAGGGCTTGCTGCTGATCTGTCAAGAGGTCTGCGGGGCCAACAATCTCATGGGTACGGGCATTTTGAGGATTAGGAGGTAGGGACATGACAGAGAAGTACATCAATTACACATTGTTGGGTCCGCCTGACTCTAATCGTAAGTTTCGCCTGTCTAAGGATGAGTATCTTCTTGAACGTATCAGTGGCAAGTCCAGAGAGGAAATAGCCAAGGGACAAAATATCACTATGAACACATTGGTAAACCGGAAACTAAGGGGCTGGAAGATCAGCAGCAGGATTAACGAACAAAAAGCGATTGATGAATTTAGGAGGCAGCATGGAGAAACTGGAACAACATCTATTACAAATGAAGGACCATGAGGAAGAGATTATTCATATCGGCGAGAAGGCATTTCTTGTTCAGCCAGCAACACAAGCGGACATTGACCGGGTCATTAAAGGTTACGTCTGCATGGATTAAGGCGGTGCCAGTGTGAAACTTAATCTCAATCAGATTAAGCAAGCTTACAGGAAAATTGAACGCGAGCAAGGTATCAAGCCCGTCACAGGGCAGTACACCGCACATCGAGTAACTGGGGAGGTTTACGGAGCATGCCCCTTGGCTGCTGTGGCTTATGCAAGTGGCATGGACATCTTGGAGATTGCATTTTGTGGGATGAGGAACCAAGCAGCCATATTCAGCGCTTGCGGTGGGTTATCAATGGATGAGGCAACCAACTTCCGACGAGGCTTTAACGGACTACTTCCTTACAAAGAGGATAGGGATGACCCAGGGTTACAAGCTTATTATCTCCTGGGAGTTGAAACGGCTAAGTCATTTTTACTCACCGTAAGACACTAAACCAATAAACCAGTATACGGCCTGGGCGGATTCGGTCGGGCCGGAGAAAGGATGAAGAACGATGGAAAGCAATAGGTGGCGGTGGGAAGAAAATGCCGATGCTGCAGTAAAGTCGATGCGTGAATCGTTTGGAGACATTCCGTTCATGGTTGATCGTGTCAGCGTTGTTGCTGGCGGTTCGATCTCGTCTATGGGATTTCATGAGCTGAGTTTTGATGTGACGATCGGTGGAGAATCACGTTTTGGTTTACGGGAAAGGATGCCTATCTCTTGGTTCAAACGTTGGGGAATTATTAAGCGTTGGGACAGCTTCAAGCGTTCAGAGGACTTTTTGAACAGCGATTTAGGGAGAGAGTGGTTTGCTTACTACCTCTTCGAAAATAAAGAGTACTTCAAGCGGCCGAAGGCCCCCGAAACGAACGAATAATCCCAGCAACGCGGGGGCCGTATAGATCACGCATCCCACTAAGACGCGAAAGGACGGAGAAGATGTACGGTATCTATGTAAAAGACGATGATGAAATGTTCGTAATGTCACAGGATCAGGTATTTAAATATCTTGCTTCTAAATCGATGGTGTTCAAAAATTATGGGGTTCACACAGACGGGAAAAGAGTAACGGTTTGGGAGACATCAGCTGGAGCTAACGGGAAATTAAGCCAGCAAAGCGTCGATGAGTTTTTCCATTCGTTCGATGATGAGGGCTGGATTATTCGTAAAATATCCGATAATAACCATTTGGAATGATTGGTCTAATTTGGAAGGGAGATAAGAGGGTATGGGAGTACCACGTATTTTACACTACCCCGGAAGCAAGTGGAGCATGGCGGAATGGATCATCAGCCATATGCCGCCGCATGAAGTGTTCGTTGACTTGTACTTCGGATCCGGCGGAATCTTCTTTAATAAACCCCGATCTACGATAGAGACGGTCAACGATATTGACGGGGACG
>NZ_JBBPCC010000047.1:0-14220 GCF_038070315.1 Paenibacillus filicis
GTTGCCTACGTGTTACTCACCCGTCCGCCGCTAACCTATCCCCGAAGGAATAAGTCCGCTCGACTTGCATGTATTAGGCACGCCGCCAGCGTTCGTCCTGAGCCAGGATCAAACTCTCCATTAAGGTTTGCATCTTCAGTTAGCCGAAGCCGACTGAAGCGCTTATCTATCGAAAGAATCGATTAGCTCATTACTTGTATTACGCTTAGCATTTCGTCTCATTTTGTTCAGTTTTCAAAGAGCTTTCGTCACACTTGTACGTTACTGATAAACAATATCTGCTCACCGTGACAGGATCGTATCATATCATTTATCATCGAACTTTGCAAGTGCGATTTTTAATTTTCTTCGCTGCAACGTCCTTCAAAATTGAACTTGTCCGTTTTCAGCGACAAGCAGTAATTTAACATAAACCAGGGTGGAATTGCAACTCTTTTTTTAAAAAATTGTTTACAGGCACAAAAACCTACGAAACCCGCGTTCAAATCATGCAAAAACGCTACTGAAACTCCGTTTAAGCAGCCTAATTCCCGAAATAGAAGGCCCTTATCTAGGATAACCATTCTGAAACAAATGAATCCCGCCTCTACACCAAAGTGGCAAAAGGCAGGATTCATTTACATTTACATCAAGGAACGCAACGACTTTAACTCAAAAGACGAAGCAGTTCCTGCTCATCATCAATAATCCGGATGCCGAGATCCTGGGCTTTGGTCAGCTTGCTGCCCGCGCTCTCTCCGGCAATCACGATATCCGTCTTCTTGGACACGCTGCCTGTGACCTTCGCTCCGAGCTGTTCCAGCCGCTTGGCACACTCATCACGGCCCATCGAGTGCAGGGTCCCCGTTAACACAACCGTCTTGCCGAAGAAAGGATTGCTCTCGTCGACGGCAGCCGGGGCTTCTTCGGCCACAGGAGCTACACCAGCAGACAGCAGCCGCTCGATTGTACGCTGCATGGCTTCGTCCTGGAAGAACCGGACGATGCTATCGGCCACGATCCCGCCGATATCGGGCAGCGTGATCAGCTCTTCCGCCGTCGCTTCGCGCAGACGATCCAGCGAGCGGTAATGATCGGCAAGCTCCTTAGTCGTGGTCTTGCCCGTGTTCGGGATGCCCAAAGCAAATAAAAAGGACGCGAGATCCGGCGTCTTGCTCTTCTCCAGCGCCGCAAGCAGGTTCTCCGCTTTCTTCTTGCCGAAGCGGTCCAGCTTCACCAGATCGTCGAACAACAAATAGTACAGATCTGACGGATCGCGCACTTCCAGCTCATCATATAGCTGCTCAGCGGTCTTCTCGCTGAACGTGTCAATATCCATCGCATCCCGGGACGCAAAATGAGTGATGCGTCCCACCAGCTGCGGACGGCAGTCCAGGCGGTTCGGACAGAACAGATGCACACCGCGGTATTCCAGCGTATGGCCGCAGGACGGACAAACGGTAGGAGCCACGATCTCCTGCCCATCTGCCTCCTCGGTTACCTTCCCGAGGATTTCGGGAATGACATCGTTGGAGCGGCGGATATAAATCAGGCTGCCCAGCGCATGGGTCAGATTTTTACGGCCGATATCGTCCATATTGTTCAACGTACAGTTCTGCACGGTAACCCCGGCGATATCGACGGCCTCTACGCGGGCCGTTGGCGTCACTTTGCCGGTACGGCCGACATTCCAGCCAACTTCGAGCAGCGTCGTGACCGCTTCTTCCGCTTCGAACTTATAGGCTACAGCCCAACGCGGGAATTTATCTGTGTACCCCAATACCTCACGGGTCCGCATATCGCAGATTTTCACGACCATGCCGTCGATCAGGAAATCCAGCGTATTGCGCATCGCAACGAGATTCTGCAGTTCCTCCTCTACGGCTTCGATCGAGTCGACGAACTTCACGTAAGGACTGACCTTGAACTGATTGTCACGCAGAAACTCCACCATCTCCCGATGATCCTGGAACCGGAGTCCGTCCGTATAGCCGATATTATAAAAATAAGCGTTGAGTCGCCGCTCGGAGGTCACCTTAGGGTTCAAATTGCGAAGCGCCCCCGCAGCCGCATTGCGCGCATTCTTGAGAGGCTCAGCAGCGGTCTCATTGTATTTCTCAAGCACGGACAAATTCATCAGACCTTCGCCCTGAACTTCAACGATGCCGTCCGTATACGGGATGCGCAGCGGAACGGACTTGATCGTCTTGACCTGCGCCAGGATACCCTCTCCGACAGTTCCGTTGCCGCGCGTGGCAGCCTGAACAAGCTCTCCTTTGTCATAGGTGAGGTTCAGCGTAAGCCCGTCGAATTTCAGCTCAATCACGAAAGAGAGCGGCGGCAGCGGCTGCTCCGGGTTCTGGGTATTATACTCGGACACGAGCTTCTGCGCCCGGGTGTGCCAAGCCATCAGATCCTCTTGATTCTGGGCTTTGTCCAGGCTCCATAGACGCGACAGATGGCGATGCGGCTCAAATCCCTTGAGCAGTTGAAAGCCTACCCGCCCCGTCGGCGAATGCGGCAGCACAGTCCCCGTCTCCGCCTCCAGCTGAACCAGCTTGTCGTACAGCGCATCCCACTCGGCATCGCTGATGGTTGGCTCATCTAGGGTGTAGTAGTGGTAATTGTGCTTGTTGATTTCTTCAATAAGTGCCTGCATCGTCTCCAATGGATTCGGCTTGGTCGGCATCTCCTTCGTCCTCTCTACTTCAGAATTGTTACGCCTTCTCGATCGGGGCGAACTTCGCGAGCAGCCGCTTGACTCCAACCGGGGCCGGAAAGGCGATCTGCAGCTCGGTGTCGTCACCCGATCCCTTCACAGCCACGATCGTGCCTGTGCCCCACTTGCCATGCTTGACCTTGTCGCCCATGCCAAAGTCGGCCACCTTGGCCGCGGAGGCTGCACCCGTCGAAGCGCCTCCGGCTGTTGCCCCCGTGCGGAACGTCACGCCGCTGGAGGACGGCCTGGCCGCTCCGCTGCTGGATGCAGCGCTGCCGCCGAAGCCGCCTGCGCTGCCGAATCGGCGCTCGCCGCGCTCCCACGCAGCCCCGCCTCCGCCGCGCGGCGCAAATCCGCCCGCATTGGCTCCGCGGGCATTCTCCACGAGCTCCACCGGGAGCTCGTTCAAGAACCGCGACGGCGCATTCGCAGCCGTCCGGCCGAACAACGTGCGCATCCGGGCGCACGTCAGGTATAGCTCCTGCTCGGCACGGGTGATGCCTACATAGGCAAGCCGGCGCTCCTCCTCCAGCTCCTCATTGTCCATCAGGGCACGCGAGTGCGGGAACACCCCTTCCTCGAGTCCCACGATGAAGACAACAGGGAACTCCAACCCCTTGGCGCTGTGCATCGTCATCAGAACGACGCCCTGCTTGCCGGCCTCGGGATCATCGTTCATTGAATCAATATCGGCGATCAGTGCCAGGTCTGTCAGGAAGGAAACCAGCGACTTGTCCTCATTGCGCTTCTCGAACTCCTGCGTCACGGACAGAAACTCGTCGATGTTCTCCAGACGGGCCTGGGACTCGATCGTGTTCTCTCTCCTCAGTTCTTCCCGATATGCGGACAATTCAAGCATCTTCTCCGTTAAATCGGTCACGGACAGATAGTCCACCATCCGATATAAATTCTCGATCATCTCGCGGAACTCGCTCAGGGCGCTCCGTGCCTTGGCTCCGAGCTCCAGGCTATCTACATTCTCGAGCATGGCAAATAAAGAAACGCCGAACTGCGCAGCCGCAGCCGCCAGCTTGTCGATCGTCGTATCGCCGATTCCACGTTTGGGCACATTGACGATCCGGCGGAAGCTGACGTCGTCATCGGGATTGGAGACGAGCCTGAGATAAGCCAAGATATCCTTGATCTCTTTGCGGTCGTAGAACTTCACGCCGCCGACGATCTGGTAAGGGATATCCGACTTGATCAGAATTTCCTCCACGACCCGTGACTGGGCGTTGGTGCGGTACAGGATCGCATGATCCTTGAAGCGCCGTCCATTCTTATCAACATTGGTACGGATCTGCCCGGTAATATAGTAACCTTCCTCATGCTCCGAATCGGCCTGGTAGAGACGGATCTTCTGACCCTCACCCTTGTCGGTCCATAAATTCTTCGCTTTACGACCTGCATTATTGGCAATCACCCTGTTAGCGGCATTCAGAATATTGGAGGTCGAGCGGTAGTTCTGTTCGAGCAGAATCGTCGTAGCGTTCGGGTAATCCTTCTCGAAATCGAGGATATTGCTAATATCGGCACCGCGCCAGCGGTAAATCGACTGGTCGCTGTCTCCGACGACGCAGATGCGCTTGTGCTTGTCCGCCAGCATCTGGCAGATCATATACTGCGCCCGGTTCGTATCCTGATACTCGTCGACATGAATATATTGAAACTTGTTCTGATAGAACTCCAGCACCTGGGGCTCCTTCTGAAACAAATCGATGGTGGTCATGATCAGATCGTCGAAGTCCAGCGAATTGTTAGCTCTGAGCTTCTTCTGATACAGGGCATACACCTTGGCGACAATCCCGTCAAAGTAATCCCCAATCTTTTGCTCCAGCTTCTCGGGAGTCAGCAGCTCGTTCTTGGCGTTGCCAAGCGCTGCCTGAACCGCCTTCGGCTCAAATTTCTTACTGTCTATGTTCAGTTCCTTCATACAGTTCTTGATGACCGACAATTGATCCCCGGAATCAAGAATCGTAAAGTTGGAGGTAAAGCCAATCCGGGAAATATCCTTGCGCAGGATACGCACGCACATGGAGTGGAACGTGGACACCCAGATATCCTGGCCCTGCGGACCGATAAGGGAGCTCACGCGCTCCTGCATCTCCCGTGCCGCTTTATTGGTAAATGTAATGGCGAGAATGCTCCAAGGCGCCGCACGGCGCGTTCCGATCAGGTATGCGATGCGGTGCGTCAGCACCCGCGTCTTGCCGCTCCCTGCGCCGGCCATGATCAGCAGAGGGCCATCAACAGCCTCCACTGCACGCCGCTGGGGAGGATTTAGCTTCTGTATCGCTTGATGAATATCAACAGGTTGGTACATCATATCCACTTCCTTTTCTACACGTTCACGTTCTACACGGTCTCCTTGACCGCCTGTACCGTCTCCAGAGCCCGCTCCAGGTTGTGATACACGATATTGCCGACTACTACAGTATGCGCGCAGGCTGCAGCTTCTCGGGCCCGCTCAGCGCCGTCAATGCCGCCCCCGTAAAACAACCGGGACTCTCCTACAGTATGCCGCACCCGCTTCACCAGCTCCATATCGCCAAACACACCGCTATATTCCAAGTAAACGACCGGGCAGCGGAACAGCTTGTCCGCCAGACGGGCATAAGCCTCCACATCCTTCGTATCGAGCGCCGTATCCGCCTGTGTCACGCGCGCTGCCGTCGAATCGCCATTCAATATAATGTAGCCTTCCGTCACGATCTGCTGCCAGTCCATCATCGCCCCGTACTCCCGCAGCGCCTGACGCTGACGACCCACGATCCATTCCGGGTCACCGGCATTCAGAACGACGGGGATCATAAACAAATCGAAGCCTGGCACAACCGCATCCTGCTCGGACACTTCCAGTACGCAGGGCACCTCATAGCGGCGAATGCGTGCCAGCAAATCCACCGTATTGTCAAAGGTTACGCCCGAAGAGCCTCCGACCATCACCGCATCCGTTCCCGACAGGCAGATACGTTCGAGCGCATCGTCTGTCAGTTCGCGGTCAGGGTCCAGCTTAAATACGTGCCTCCATTGTTCCAAATGCACATGCACAAAAAAAGCCCCCTGTCCTTCCGTCTACAAGTAGTCTATGCTACAGGCGGAAGAGCTGTCAATGAACGGGGCCTGTGCACGATGCGTCAGAGCAAGTCACGATCCACGATGCCGAAAATAGGAATGTATGTTCTAATTTTAGCAAATTTTCCGATAAAAAGAAAGCAGAACAGCGCATGATTCCTGCGCCGCTCTGCCTTATTAAGCCTAACCGGTCTACGACAAGGTTTTAAACTCCGTAATGATCAGCCTATCGCCGTCCAGACGGTACGCGGATTCGTGCTGCATGGAGGATCTGGCCTTGTCCTGCTGAATATTCGTTCCCCGAAGCGACAGCCGGATCGTACCGTCACCACCGCGATCCCGCTTCAGCTCATAGTGTCCCCACTCACTCCGCAGGCCGAGCATCGCCTTGGTACTGTATGCCTGGTAGGTACCGAGCTGCTCGTTGCGGCGGTAAAAATAAGCAATTTGCCGGTCCGCCATCTCCGGCGTATAGAGCAGGCTCAGCCGCTTGCGCATCTCTTCCATCGCATAGCGGTCGATTTCACCGGTCACCGGGGAGGACAGCACCTGATGCGTCCACGCGTCTACCTGCTTCAGCCAAGCGATGAGCTGCTCATCGGACTGATCCATAATGCTTTTATCCATCGAGGGCTGGGAGATCTGCTCCAGCGTCTGAAGCAGCCTCTCTCGGCCGACCGTCCGCTGCATCTTAACCCGGTCGGCGGCGTCATCCGACTCGCGCGTCTGACAGCCGGGCAAGACGACTAAAGCTAGAGCGAGAGCCAGGGCCGGCATAGTTCTTAGGTTCATCTGCTGAAGACCTCCGTTGGCGTTTTTTTCTCGTATTCTCGTATTATGGATCAAATTTGAAAAAGTATGCGTCCCTCACCGCCCTACTTGCAGCAGCCAAACTCCATGCCCGAACGCTGCCAACTTTAAAACCACGGAAGGAACACGGCTCAGCAGTAGAAGCTATAAGATGCCAGTCCCTGCGGCAAATTAAGGACATGCAGCACACCTAGTCAGGAAGGAGGGCATCCGTTATGAGCAAATTGAAGACGCTCGACCGCTGCGCGCTCTGTGGACGCCAAGGGGTAGAGACGACCCGGCATCATCTGACGCCCAAGGAAAAGGGAGGCACCTTCCTGCCCACGGCAGACTTGTGCATCCCCTGTCACAAGCAGATTCATGCGTTGTTCACGAACGAAGAGCTGGAGGACGGGCTCGACACACTGGAAGCGCTCCGATCGCATGAGCGGCTATCGGGATTTCTCCGCTGGATTCGCAAACAGCCCCCGTCTGTCCTGCCAAAGGTTCGCAAGTCTCGTCATCTGAGGAAGGACCGCTAGTCTATTCCAGGCGACAGCCTGATTTGCTATACTACAGGGAAGGATTGGAAGCGAAGCTGGAAGAGGGGAAATAATCGGCTATGACTAAACCGAAACTGTTCATCGGCTCGGCGCGCGAGACGATCAAATACGTGAATGCGCTTCACCGGCTGCTCGGCTATCACGCCGAGGTGACCCCATGGCACGCAGGTACCTTCGAAGCGAATCATGCGACGATGGAGGATTTGGAGCGGCGGCTGAATGTGACCGACTTCGCTGTCTTTGTGTTCTCGCCGGATGATGTGGTTCATATGAGGGATAAGGTCTATTTATCTCCGCGCGACAATACGCTGTTCGAGATGGGGCTGTTCTGGGGAAAATTACGGAGGGAACGGGTCTTCTACCTGGTTCCGGAGAGCGTCCCCTCGCATAGACATAATATAGAGATCGACCAGTTCCATATTCCTTCCGACCTGCAGGGACTGACCGTGCTCAAGTACGAAATCCGCACGGACGGCAACTTTACGGCAGCCGTCAACGTGGCGTGCGACGAGGTGATCGGACGGATCGAGAAACTGGGCGTCTTCGTCGACCCGGCAAGGGAGCTGGAGAGAGCCATGGCGGAGCTGGATCGGAAGCAGTGGCTGCTGCATTTTTTCATCGAGCTTCATAAGAAAGGAAGCATCGGCAGCGAGGCTTCCTTTAACGGGCTGTACGAAGCGCTGCGCAATGCATATAATCCGGCAGAGCTGTCCGGATATAAAGTGACTGGAGCGGCCGTCTGGAAAGCCGAGGGCACGACCGGTATCCGGCAGGTGGCCGGCAACGTCGGGCGTGGACGATTCTATGCGTTCGATCCGGAAGAGCAGCAGGCTGATAGTGCTTCCCGCATCTTCGTCGTCAACGCCTATATCAGCCGCAAAACCCAGTTTTGCCTGTATGGGCAGCATATTGCCAAGGTATATTTGCTATGCTATCCTATAGGTAAAGAGCTGGTCGTGACGCTGCATCTGTCCGGAACCCGCACCGTCGATCAGGAGAATCTGATCCGGCTGCAGGCGGATAATCAGGAATTGATGGATACGATACACTACCTGTTTGGAGGGGATACCGATGAGCAAGCCTAAATCCAAGAACGTTAAGCCTGGAGAGACATCCACCGCTCGTCGCAGCTCCCTGCCGCTTCCCGCGGCGAAGGACAAGAAGCCTGTCGTCGGTCTTGCGCCTTTTCCGGATGGCGGAGACAAGGAATATACGTTGATCTATGAGAGCAAGGCCACATACAACAGGCCATCCTTTGTATAAGGATAGTCTGGACCGCTTCTTGTGAAGTGGCAAGAGCCCCCAGCAGCGCTGGGGGCTTTTTTGATGCTCACCGACAAGGGCAGGTACAGTAGTCCTCTACACCGGTTGTTCGGCGGCTATTAGCTGGTTGTATGGTGGGAGGAAGCCTGGGACTTGCCATACGAGCTTGCAGCCGCTCCGCTGGATAGGGAGGATTGCACAGATTCCGCCGTACCGGACGTGTTGCCGAACGTATACCCGGACGTAGCCGATCGGGCGCTGCCATAAGCCGAGGACTGGCTGCTGTCCTGATCCTGATGACTCTTGGCGTTATAAGCCTCATAGCTCTGCGAGCCCGAGCCGGACTCATTCCCAGCCGACGTGCTGGAGCTATAGGCAGGCTGCGCAGAGCTGATGGAGCCCGATGTATAGCTCTGGCTGCCGTAAGAACCGTAGCCCGCTCCCGCGTTGAATGCCCCTGCGGACTGTGACGGGATCGTCGACGAGGACGGCGATCCGCCATAGCCGGAAGAGCTGGCTGCATAGCTAGTTGGCTGGCTTGGCGCATAAGCCTGCTGCTGGGCGTAAGAAGCGGGTTGCTGCTGATAGGATTGCTGCTGCGCTCCCCCAGCCGCATAAGCGCTTTGCACGGCCTGATGCACCAGGTTGTGGAGCTGCTCGGATTGCTGGAACTGCTGCTGCAGCTCCTGCTGAATATCTTGCTGCGTCGCTGCCTTGATGGAGCCATAGCCGTTCAACTGCGACAATACCTGGAATAGCTCCGCCTGATCCTGCAGCGTCTTATGCGTCAGGTTGACGAAGGTCTGACGCAGTGCGGGATGCGAGGCCTCAAGTGCTGCCGTCGTGTATTCACGGGCGGCACGCTTCAGTTCGGACAGGACGAGATTCGCAACGTCCTTCTCATTCAAGTGGAAATGAGGTTGAGTATTCGTTTGCTGATACATGCGTGGGTACACCTCCTATGTTTAATGAGCCAGCTGGGACTGCTGCTGCAGAGTCCGGATCAGCAAATCTGTGTTATGCAGGCGCTCCTGCGCGATTTGCGCAAGCTTCTGCTTGAGCTGCGGGTTTTGGCTTTCGGCTACGCCCTGAGCGGCGATTTTGGCCAGCAGCTCCTCATTTTTCAGGCAGTCGGAGACATAAGCCAGCTCCTTGGAAGTGACGGTGCCCCCGGATTGTTGGGAGCTTTGAGCTTGTTGATTGAACATGAGAGTTCCTCCTTTCCTCGGTTGACAAAATTAGGTTGCCCGAGGCATGGGAATTTATGTATAGCCAGTTAAAAAACTCTCAATCGGTTGCTCCTCGTTGCTCAACGCCCTGTCATCCGCCAGGTCTCATCTGGTTACTCCCGCCGCCCCTGTATAAGCCCCTAATGCACCGCGAGAGAAGTCAGAGCCCCTCTGACCTTACCTTGGACCCTCAATCGAACACCGTCGTCATATCGCCTTCGCGAACTTGCCTGAAGAACAGGCGTATCTGGGACTCCGTCACCCGATCCGTCGAGAGTGGGGGGAGCTCATCCTCCGCGAAGAAGCCGACACCTGTCGTCTCGGTACCGGTCATGACCTCACCGCCGATAATCTCGCAGAGGATGAACATCTTGTAAATATAGTGGGCATGAGGCGGATGATCATGCCGGTCACGGTCCAGCACAGCCAGCAGCCGGACAGGACTCACATCGAAGCCGGATTCCTCCTTCAGCTCCTTGACCGCGATCTCCCTAGGCGAATAGCCGATATCCGCCCAGCCGCCAGGAATGGACCATAGACCGTCCAGTGTTTCGCGGACAAGCAGAATCCGGTTATCCCGGAACGCTACGCCCCTGACATCAACCTTGGGGGTGGCGTAGCCGGACTCTCCGGCGAACAGCGTTCTCACTTGATCCTGCGGAAAGCCTGAATACGCCGACATGATCTGTACGCTGATGGAGCGGAGTTCTTCGAATCTCTCCTGATCATACACATCCCGCGAGTAGGCAAGCCCGGTCTGGGCGATGGCTTGCAGCTTTTGCGTCCAACTCAGCCACTGACTGTTCTTATACAATTCGTCCATCCTCTGCGCCTCCTTATTGATTCGCTAAGTCTACAACGGACTCCGGCCCAACCGCATGAATGCCCTGCTGTCTAAGCCTAGTCCACACCTGGGGGTCCTTCGTATCTGTGATCACCGTATTCCACTCGTCCAGATCACCGACATTATAGCGGTCCTTGCAGTTCCACTGTTCCTCCGCGACGAGCAGAATCGCCTGCTTGGCCAGAGGCAGCACCGCCCGCTTCAGCTCCAGCGTCTCCGGCAGGCTCGTCGTTACCATGCCGTCCGCACTAACTCCCGAAGTCCTCATGAAGCACTTGTCGAAATTATAATGGGAGAGCGCTGCCAACGTATGAAAACCATAGCAGCCCTCATCCTGCGCATGTACCGTGCCCCCGAGATGGATCACCTTGACCTTCCTGGACAGCTCCGCCAGTCCATGCACACTATTGGTCACGACCGTGACATCAGGCAGAAGCGGCATCTCCTGCAGCAGTAGAGCTGTATAACTGGAGGATTCGGCAAAGACCAGATCACCGGGCTCGATCAATTGTACGGCTAGCCGTGCCAGAGGCAGCTTGCGTTCTGCGCCTCCCCGGTCGGCATAGGGGACGAAGGCTGACAGGGCGGAGGGCAGCACCGCACCGCCATAGGTTCTCTTCAGTTGCTTGAGACTCTCGAGATATCTCAGGTCCTTACGGATGGCATCCTCAGTCACCGTAAACAACGTGGAGAGCTGCTTGACCGTGACACGCTCCTGCGCCTGCAGCAGCTCCAGAATGCGCTGACGCCGCTCCTCAATAAAGTAAGTTGCAGTCATTCCATTTCTCCTTAGCATCAATCATTATTGTTTAGTATTATTTAATATTATTTCATCCAACTTCAAAAAGCAACAAAGCCCTAACGATGAACGCTAGGGCTTTGCCGCTACACAATAATGATATATGAAGGATGAAAAGGGAACTTTCAGCCCAGCACTTCAGTCATGTTCAGGATGCCGACGAGACATCCCTCTCGAAGTCCGATTCCGCTGAAACGCGCACCGCTCACCCCGCCTACCTGCTCAGGGGGAGGTACAATATCCGAGTAGGTCGAAACTTTGTGTACCTGATCAACGATAATGCCTATCGACTCCCCCTGATGTCTGACTACAATAATACGTGTAGTCTTTGTGGCTTCCACATCAGGAAGGCGGAACAAAGTACGCAGGCTGATGACCGGCGTGATCTTGTTGCGCAGATTAATCACACCCTTGACATGGGGCAAGCTGCCGGGGATATCCGTGATCGTCTTCATCCTGATGATTTCATCGATATCCTGAATTCGAATGGCGTAGTGCTCTTCTCCGAGCATCAGCTCAATGTACTGCTCCTGCAGAAAGGTGGACATACCTTCACATCCAAGCGTTAGTTAATCTTGAAGACAGCGACAGCCGTATTCAAATCCTCTGCCAGACTGGCGAGCGACTGGCAAGTTGCCGCCGCTTCTTCCGATGCGGCAGCGGACTCCTGACTGGAGGAAGCGACCTGATCCACGGATAGCATGACCTCGGAGGCTTGCGCAGCCTCCTCTTGGCAAGCTGCCGCAATCTCGTTGACCTTGCCAGCCGACGCGCCTACCATCTCCACAATGCGGTTAAAGGCTTCTCCTGTACGCTCTGACTGTGTGACGCTGTCTAGCACCGCGGTTACGCTCTGCTTGGTGTTGTTCTGCATCTTCTTAATGATGGAGGTGATCTCTTTGGTCGCTGCACTGCTTCGTTCCGCCAGCTTGCGCACCTCATCGGCTACAACAGCGAAGCCTCGGCCCTGATCGCCCGCTCTGGCCGCCTCGATGGCCGCATTGAGCGCCAGCAGGTTGGTTTGATCCGCAATATCGTCGATCACCTCGATAATTTCTCCAATTTTGAGCGAATCCTCTTCCAATCTGGACATCATCGTGTTGACGCCGCGCATGCCATAGATGGAGGCTTCGACGATGGCGCCCCCTTCTCCTGCCGTCTGCACGGTATTGTTCGTGAGCTCAGCTGCCTGCTCTGCACTCTTCGCCACGAATTGGATGGCCGACGACAGCTCCGTGAACAGCTCGGCGATCGATTGGGCCGATTGCGCCTGAGTGGAGCTTCCGCTCGCAATTTCCTCTGTGCTGGCGGAGATTTGCTGAGCTGCAGCAGCTACACTCTGGGAAGAAATCAAAATCCCGCTAACCAAGCCTCTCAGATTATCTATCATCTGGTCCATAGAAGTAGCGAGCTGTCCGACTTCGTCCTTGGTTGTCATATGGAGATTTTCCCGGAAATCGCCTTGCGCCATCCGATTCACGACCTCTACGACGTTCTGAAGAGGACGCGAGATCATCCGGGCAATCGAATACCCGATCACTATGCTCAAGATCAGAGAAAGGAGCAGAACCCCGATCATCATATTGCGCGCATTCGTATAAGCCGCTGCGCTGGAGTCGCTTTTCTGCTCGGCGAGCTTTTCGTTGATAGTGATTAATCGCCCGAGGCTTGACCTCAGCTTCTCTCCTTGTGCGGCCAATTGATTTTCTTTATAAGCGATAAATTCAGTCTGATTCTCTTTTCTGGCCAGTTGAACCGCATCATCGTACACTTTTTTATAAGCAGCCCACTCCGAATCGAAAATCTTCAATTCATCCTGCTCCGGGGGAGTGATGATGGTGGTGCGATACGATTGGATCGTATCCTCGACCGCTTGCTGATAACCGGGGATGTTCTGAACCAGCTTGTCCTTATTCGCTTCCGTTTGAGCCATACTGATATCCCGCACCAGTATTCTCAGGTTCTGATAAGCGAACTGGGTGGCCGATAGATCGCGTATGGAAGTCAGATTATTGCCGTACAGCCCGTCGATGTTCCCTTTCATCATGTTAAGGTTCGTCAAGGCATAAATCCCGACTCCTGCCGATATGACAGCCACACCTACGAAAGCCATAATCAACTTGGTCGCTGTTCTCAGGTTCAAGAACCACTTCATCATCGGCACCTCATTAATCAAGTTAGTTGATTCAATTTGTTCAATTCAAAAGTGCGGATGAATAGCGAGACGTATTCAGGATCGAATTGAGTGCCCGCCTGCTTCAGAAGCTCCTCACCGGCTTGCCGGATCGTAAGACCGCGCCGGTATGGACGATCCGAGGTCATGCAATCGAAAGCGTCGATAATGGCGCACAGCCTGGCGAAGGGCGGGATATCAGGTCCGCTTCTCCCCTGGGGATAGCCCTTTCCGTCCCAGCGCTCATGATGGTAGAGAACAATATCGATGACTTCAGGAAGCATAGTTCCATATTCTTTCAGAATCATAGCCCCCAACCGGGGATGATATTTCATAATAGCCCATTCGCTGGCTGTCAGTGCGGAAGGTTTCTTGAGGATTTCATCCGGGACCAGGAGCTTGCCGACATCATGATAAAAACAGCCGTGAACCAGCACGCTTTTCTGCACGTCACTGAGCCTTAAGACCGAGGCCATCACTTCGGCTAATCCAGCCATACGGATGCTATGGTCATAGGTCTCCACATCTTTTTCCATCAGTTCTTTCATCTCTGCAATGATCAATACATCCGGCATTAGACTGTGGTTCCCCCCATCGACAGCTCTACATTTCAGGTATCGTATATGACTGGCACAATTAGAGTTTACGCCCAACGGCTTCATGTCGTACAATATCTGTTGTACGACACTTTCTTACAAAATTTTCATCTTCTAATACACAAGTATAGTTAAATAGAACTATAAAATCAATCTTTATTTTCCTGATTTCCTATAAGTACTCTCTTATC